>JANXXR010000118.1 GCA_025350525.1 Deltaproteobacteria bacterium | reverse complement strand
CAGTCACCGGGCGGCGCCTCGGCCTTCCACTCCACCACCGGTTCGCTGGCCGGAGGAGGAGAGGACCAGACCTCGTCCACCGCGGGCTCGGCCGGCGGCTGCACCGGCGGCATCTGCCAGGCCATCGCAGGGCTGGAGGTGGTGACCTGATCCCAGGCGCCCACCGCCGCGACGGCGGCGCCGGGAATCGGCTGCGGCGCTGCGGTCCAGGCAGACTCGGCGGTCGCGGGGGGCGGGCCTGCGACCGGATCGCTCCAGGGGCTGGGAGCGGCTGCGGCGGGCGCGGCGGCGAGCGCGCCTGCCCACGCGGCGGAGTCGCTGTGCTCGGAATCGGTGGCCCACGCATTCGGGTCCGCTGCGGCGGGCGCCTCGGCGAAGCCGGCCTGGGTGACAGCGGGAACGAAGGCAGGCGCGGCAGACGCTGGAGTGACGTCCGGCAGGAAGGCGGGCGCGGCGCTGGCGGGCGTGATGTCGGGGAGAAAGGCGGGCGAGGCGGTGGCGGGAGTGACGTCGGGGAGGAACGCGGGCGCGGCGGTGGCGGGAGTGACGTCGGGGAAGAACGCGGGCGAGGCGGTGGCGGGCGTGACGTCGGGGAGGAAGGCGGGCGCGGCGGTGGGCGGCGCCGTCTCCGGAAGGGCGGGCGGCGGCTCGGTGAAGGTGACGATGACCGAGGGCGGCTCCGAAGCTGGCGCCGACTGCAGCGGCTCTCGGGTCGCGTCGCCCCAGGCGTCGGGCGCCTCCACCACTTCGGCGACGGCCGCGATGGGCGGCAGCGCCTCGAGCCGGGGCGCCTGGGGCTGCGGCAGACCGTCGAGGAGCAGCAGGCGCGGCTCAGCGATGCCGAGGGCGCGCAGGGGTCCGCGCATGCCTTCGGACCAGTCGCCTGCGAGCGGATCGACGCCTGCGCGCAGCGCTGCCAGCGCGGCTTCGGCGGGGAAGGGCGTGGTCGCCTGGGGCTCTGAGGCGTCGGACATGTCTTAGGACTCCGCCAAAAGGTCCGGGCAGAATACCAGACACCCCCGGGCAACGCCGGGCACCTCCGCAGTAAAATCGACCAGGTCGAATTTACCTGTCTGCCCTGAGCCGTTATAAATGGCGCGACCATGCCCGGCCTCGTGAACATTGGCGCGCGCCGCAAGGCGCAGGAGCCCGTCCGCCCGGGGCCGGAGGCCTACCTGCCGGTGACGCTCGCCGAGGCCCGCAAAAGAGGGTGGGAACAGCTCGACATCGTGCTGATCAACGGCGACGCCTACGTGGACCACCCGACTTTCGGGGTGCCGCTGATCGGTCGCCTGCTCGCAGCCCGAGGGTACAAGGTAGGGATCGTCTCCCAGCCGCGGTGGGACGAGGCGAGCGGCGGCGAGGACTTTGCCGCCTGCGGCAAGCCGCGGCTCTTCTTCGGCGTCTCGAGCGGCAACATGGACTCGATGGTCAACCATTACACCGCCGGCAAGAAGCGGCGCACGTCGGACGCGTACACGCCGGACGCCGCGCCGGGGCACCGGCCCGACTATGCGACCGCGGTCTATGCGCGGCGGCTCAAGAAGCTCTTTCCCGACGTGCCGGTGGTGATCGGTGGCGTCGAGGCTTCGCTGCGGCGGCTGGCCCACTACGATTACTGGAGCGACCGCGTGCGCCAGTCGATCCTGGCCGACTGCCCCGCGGATATCCTGGTCTATGGAATGGGCGAGTCACCCATCCTGGAAGTGGCCCGGCGGCTGGCCGACGGCGAGGACATCTGCGGCCTCACCGACATCCGCGGCACCGCCGTGCGCTTCCGCGACGACGCCGAGCAGAGCTGGCGCTACCTGGCCGGAAAGCGCGACCGCGAGGAGATCTGGCTGCCCAGCTACCAGCAGATCACCGCCGACAAGAAGACCTATGCCGAGTTCTCGCGGCAATACCATCTCGAGCATAATCCCGACAACGCGCGCATCCTCATCCAGAAGCACGGGCGCGACCTCCTCTATGTCAATCCGCCGGCGCCGCCGCCCGATACCGCGCTGATCGATTGGGAATATGAATTGCCCTTCACGCGCCTGCCGCATCCGCAGTACGGCGCGAGCAAGATTCCGGCCTGGGAGCAGATCCGCTTCTCGGTGACCATCATGCGCGGCTGCGCGGCGGGCTGCAGCTTCTGCTGCATCACCGAGCACCAGGGCCGCGACGTGGTCTCGCGCAGCGAAGCCTCGGTGCTGCGCGAGATCGAGTCGCTCAAGGACGTGCCCGGCTGGACCGGCGTGGTCTCGGACATCGGCGGCGCCACCGCCAACATGTGGCACATGGTCTGCACCGACGACGAATGGCACCAGGCCTGCCGGCGCGCCTCCTGCGTCTATCCGACCGTCTGCGAGAAGTTCGGCACCGATCACGCGCCCTTGATCCAATTGATGAAGAAGGCGCGCGAATTGCCCGGCGTCAAGCGCGCCTTCGTGGCCAGCGGCGTCCGCTATGATCTCGCTTTCGCCGACGCCGAGCACGGCGACGAATACATCCGCGAGCTGGTCGCCAATCACGTCGGCGGGCATTTGAAGATCGCGCCCGAGCACATCTCGCCCGGAGTCGTCAAAGTCATGAAGAAGCCCGGCAAGGAGATGTTCGCCCGCTTCAAGGACCTCTTCGAGAAGTATTCGGAGGAAGCGGGAAAGGAGCAATACCTGGTTCCCTATTTCATCTCCGGCCATCCGGGCTGCGAGGTGAAGGACATGGTCGAGCTCTCCGATTACCTCGACGAAAACGGCTGGCGGCCGCAGCAAGTGCAGGACTTCACCCCGACGCCGATGACGCTGGCCACCGATATGTATTACTCGGGATACCATCCCAATACTGGAAAGCCGGTGCACGTGCCGCGCGGCGCGGATGAGAAGGCGATGCAGCGCGCCTTGTTGCAGCCGCACCTGTCGCCCTATCGCGAGTTGGCCCGCAAGGCCCGGCAAATGGCGGGAGCGCCGGCGCCGCCCAGGCGCAAGGTGCCGCGCGCGGGCAAGGTCCGGCCCAGCGACAGCTTCGAAACCTGATTGACCCGCGGTTACTAATCAACGACCCGCGCTGACCCGGCGCGCACCAGATCGCGCGATAGCCACCCGGGAGGCACCAGCGCCAGTGCGCAGACCCAGAGACACTCGCAGAGGAGGACCCAGCGCGGCCCTTTCTCCGCGTGCGAGCTGAACAGCATGAAGACATAGGTGACCAGGAGCGGAGGCGCTGTCCAGATTGCGGGAGCGACCCGCAGCGTCAGCCACGCCGCCGGAAAGAGCAGCATGAAATCGTAGAGGTGCGTATAGGGAGACGCCAGGATCGAGCCCACCAGTCCAATCGCGTAGGCGATTTCGATCTGCCGCCGATGTCGATAGGCGCCGACCAACGTCAAAGCGACCGCGGTTGCGAGTGCGATGGTGCGCGCTTCAATCGAATCGAAGTGCCTCGCCAAGGTATAGGACCAGGCGACCCAAAGAGCCTGCGGGTGAGCGCTGGCCCAGGAAAGGCGCTCGAGGTAAGCCTTGCAACCGTCGAGACCAATCACACCGACGATCATGACTCCGATCGCTGCCGTCGCGACCAGCCAGCCGATAAAAGCCCGCTTTCTGCCGGCCACCAGCAAGGCGAAGGGAATCAACTGCAAGCCTTGCGGCTTCAGCACCAGGCAGGACAAGAGCGCGCCGGCGAGAAAGTCGCGGTTGCGGGTGGCCAGCAGAACCGACGCGGCCACGATTGCCATCTGCAGCGGCAGCACCTGCCCTTGCAGCAATCCCAGGGTGACTGGATAGGGAACGAACACCATGGCGAGCAAGACCGCCCGCAGCGGCGGGTCGCCGGGCGCAGTCAGGTGCCAACACACCAGGAGAGAGAGCAGCTGCAAGGCTGACCAGGTAAGGAAACCAGCTTCGAGCGGCAGCCAGGCGAAGGGAATCATCAGCATGGACATTGCCGGCGTATAGACGTTTGGCAGCCAGAACAGATCGCCCAATTCGTGTGCGATTATTCGCTGGGCCTCGACGTCGTAGAGGCGATTCCATCCGAACCGGAGGCCCATCCATGCCGAGGCGTAATAGCGGGTGTAATCCATTTCAAGGATGCCCGGCAGTCGCATGGAGAACCAGCGACTGATGGTTTTCGCTGCCGGCCATCCCGCCAGGGCTAGCGAGAAGGCCAGCAAGGAAAGACGCAGCCTTCGATTCATCGCGACTTCTTACCGCGATTTGCGGACTTCTCCTCCAGCTCCTCGATGGTGCGCGGCCAGTCGTCGTGGAGCAGCCGCGAAAGGCTCCGGTCGGAGAGGAGCTTTCCGCCGGTCTGGCAGCGCGGGCAATAGTTGGTCTCGTTGTCCGCATAGGCGATGCGCTGCACTGCGGTCCCGCAGGCGGGGCACGGCTCCTTGAACTTTCCGTGGACGGCCATCTCCTTGCGGAAGGCGGTCACCTTCTCGGGGAACTTCCCGCCCGCCTCGGCGCGCAGGCGGTCGGTCCATTCGACCAGCACCTCGCGGGTGGCCTGGTATAGGCGCCTCGCGTCCTCCGGCGGCAGCTTCTGCGTCAACTGCGCCGGCGATAGCTTTGCCCGATGGAGGATCTCATCTGAATAGGCATTGCCGATCCCGGAAAAGAGCCGCGGATCGGTGAGCGACCGCTTCAAGGTGTGGTTCTCGCTGCGCAGCGCCGCCTCGAACTGCGCCGGCGTTGCCTCGAGCGGCTCGAGGCCGCCGCGCCGGAACTCGTCGAGCGAGCGCGCCAGGTGGATCGAGGCCCGCTTCTTGGACGCCGCCTCGGTGAGCGCCAGCGTGCCGCCGGCGAAATCGAAGGCGGCGAGGCCGAGCTTGCCGGGGATCTTCGCGCCGGCCTCCAGCCACTTGAAGCGGCCGGCGATCATGAGGTGGATGACGAGGAAGAGGTCGCCTCCGAGCTCGAAGACGATGCGCTTGCCGAGCCGCCGCACCTCGAGGACGCGCTTTCCCACCGCTGCGCTGAGGGGCGGATCGAAGGTCCGCACCACGAAGGGGCTGGCCACCCGCACGCCCGTGAGCGCCTGCCCTTTCACCCGGGCCGCCAAAGCCTCCACATAGACGGTGACGTCAGGGAGCTCCGGCAAGCTCCACCAGCTCGAAGACGTAGCCGTCGGGATCCTCGAAGTCGCGGGCGCGGCCGCCGGGGATCTCGTGCGGCGCGCTCAGCGCCTTGGCGCCGTGCCGCTCGACCAGGGCGCCCATCTCGTCGAGGTTCAGCACCCGGATGCCGAGCACCGGCCCGCCGCGGTCGTAGCCGCGCCGGTCGAGGGCCTTGGCATAGAAGACGCCGTGCAGCGCCAAGAGCAGGCCGGGCCGCAGCTCCAGCTCGACCCAGCCGGGGCTGTACGATTTTTCGGGGAGGCCGACGACGTCGCGCCAGAACTGGCGGGAGGCTTCGACCTCGGGCACCTGGAGGCTGACCCAGCAGAGCTCGTTCACGGCCGCGCACAATAACGACAAATCGCCGGGCGTGCAGCGAATCGGCCAAATCGCCCGCGCATCGGACTGGCCATGAACGTGATTGTGGCAGGCGCGACGGGGCTGATCGGCACCGAGCTCACCAAGGCGCTGCGCGCGCGCGGCGACCAGGTTCTCGCGCTGCCGCGGTACGGCTCGGCGCCCTGGCAGGTGGAGGGCTTCGACGCGGTGGTCAATCTCGCCGGCGAAAACCTCGCGGCCCGGCGCTGGACGCCGGAGTTCAAGAAGCAGATCCGGGGCAGCCGCGTCGAGACCACCCGCGCGCTGGTGGAGGCCATCGGCAAGGCCTCGCGCAAGCCGCGCGTCCTGGTCAACGCCAGCGCGGTCGGTTTCTACGGCGGGCGGGGCGACGAGACGGTGGACGAGAGCGCGGCGCCGGGCAGCGACTTCCTGAGCGGCGTCGTCCAGGCCTGGGAGGCGGAGGCGCGCAAAGCCAGCGTGCGCTCGGTGCAGATCCGCACCGGCATCGTGCTCTCGAGCAAGGGCGGCGCGCTGCAGCCCATGCTACCGCCCTTCCGCGCCTTCGTGGGCGGGCCCATCGGCAGCGGCAAGCAGTGGTTCCCCTGGATCCACCTCGCCGACGAGGTGGGCGCGATCCTCTGGTGCCTCGACCACGACTTCGAAGGTCCGGTAAACCTGGTCGCGCCCGGCATCGTCACCATGAAGGAGTTCGCCAAGGCGCTGGGGGGGGCGCTGCACCGGCCGTCGGCATTTCCGGTGCCGGGCGCGGCGCTCAAGCTCCTCCTGGGCGAGTTCGCCGAGGTGATCCTCGAGGGCCAGCGGGCGGTGCCCAAGAAGCTCTTCGACAAGGGCTTCCGCTTCCGCTTCACGGACGTGAACGACGCGCTCAAGGATCTCTTCGGTCAGCCCTGAGAGGCCGCGCGCGCCAGCAGATCGGCGACGCCGAGGCGCTCCGCCCATTCGTCGAGATACCTTCGATCGAGCCGAGGACCCGAGACGCGCAGAATCCCCAGCACGTCGCGCCATTGCTGGTCGGAGACTTCTCCGCCCAGGCGGAACCAGGCGAGCTTCCGCAGCAGGATGTCCTCGGCGGAGGCGACGAAGAGCTCGCCTCCCTCGTCGATGGCGATGCGAACGCGCCGCCTGAACTCGCTGTCGTCGAACGGTTCTTTGCCTCCGAGAAAAAGATCGATTTTGAAGAACTGCGGCAAAAAAAAGATGTTCTCGGAGCTGCGCAGCCGGATCGCCTCTCGAAGCCCGCTCTCATCCACGGAGAAATCCGCTCCCAGGCGGGCCGCGAACTCCTCCACCTGCGCCGCCTCCATCCGCACGGCGAAGTCGAGGTCGCGGGTGAAGCGCGGTTCGCCGAACAGGCCGCCCGCGACGCTTCCACCGAGCGCGTACTCGAGGCCCATCTCTTCGAAGGCCCGGGCGACAAGGAGGGCCACCTCGATGACCAGGTTCGCTTCGCTCATCCGGACTTGAAGAAGCGCTCGGCGACCGGCGCTCCGTAGATCCGCTCGACGAGCTGCCGCTCGACTTCACCAGGGGGAGCCTCTCCCTCTTGCGCGCGGATGCCGGCGCGCGCCAGGGCCCGGCCGGCCCGGCAGAGATCGGCGACCTCGCGGGCCCTCTGTTGCGGCGTCAGCGAACGCAGCCAATCGTAGTAGCGCCGCCGCTGCGCAGGTGAGGTGTCGAGCATCTCGCCGAAGGAGGAGTCCACAAAGTCCATCCTAGCCCCGGCGGCGCGTTTTCGCCCGCCGATGTCGGGGCCCCGCGCTAGACTGCGCCCCCATGCCCGCCGACTTCACCCATCTGCACCTGCACACGCTCTACTCGCTCCTCGATGGCGCCATCCGCCTGCCGGATCTGATGAAGACCTGCGCCGAGACGGGCATGAAGACGGTGGCGGTCACCGATCACGGCAACATGTTCGGGGTGGTCAACTTCTACCAGGAGGCGAAGAAGCACGGCATCAAGCCCGTCATCGGCTTCGAGGCCTACGTCGCCGGCGACAAAGGCATGGGCGACCGCAGCCAGCGCATCGGCAACCACCTGGTGCTGCTGGCCCAGAACGACGTCGGTTATCGCAATCTTCGTTATCTCTCGACCAAAGCCTTTACCGAAGGCTTTTACTATGACCCGCGCGTCGACAAGCCCATCCTCAAGGCGCACAGCGAAGGCGTGATCGCGCTGACTGCCTGCATGGCGGGCGCGGTGCCGCGGGCCATCCGCCGCAACGACCTGGACGAGGCGCGCCGCGAGGTCCGCGACCTCAAGTCCATCTTCGGCGACCGGCTCTACCTCGAAATCCAGAGCAATGCCTTGAAGGAACAGGTGCCGGTCAACCACGGCATCTGCGCGCTGGCCCGCGAGGAGGGC
>JANXXR010000104.1 GCA_025350525.1 Deltaproteobacteria bacterium | reverse complement strand
TGGCCTCGGGCACGAGGGTGGGAACTTCCGGCGTCGCCACGTCGGGCCCGCCGCGGTAATGCGACCAGAGGCCGGCCATGGCCGAGAAGCTCCGCTTGGCGCCTTCCTTCCGGGTTCGCTCCAGCTCCTCCTCGAGCTTGGCCACCCGCCGCTGCATCAGCTCGTCGGCCTCGCCGTCGGTGGCCACGCCCTCCTCGGCAAGCCGGCGCGCATAGACCTCGCGCGGCGGCCGCTTGGCCCGGATCACCTCGTACATCTTCGGCTGGGTGAAGGCGGGCTCGTCGCCTTCGTTGTGTCCGTACTTGCGATAGCAATAGAGATCGATCAGGACATCCTGCTGGAAGGTCTGCCGGTAGGCGACGGCCAGCTGCACCGCCCAGACCACCGCCTCGGGATCCTCGCCGTTAACGTGGAAGACCGGCGCGCGCAGCACGCGGGCGATGTCGGTGGAGTACGGCGTCGAGCGCGCGTCCTCCGGGTTGGTGGTGAACCCGACCTGGTTGTTGACGACGACGTGGACGGTGCCGCCCGTCGCGTAGCCCTCCAGGTTGGCCAGGTTCAGCACCTCGGAGATGATGCCCTGCCCCGCCATGGCCGCGTCGCCGTGGATGAGCACCGGCAGCACCTTCTTGCGCTGCGCATCCCGGGGCAGGGGCGCGCCGGACCAGTTGACGTTGCGGTCCTGCTTGGCGCGCACGCGCCCCTCCACCACCGGGTTGACGATCTCGAGGTGGCTGGGATTGAAGGCGAGCGAGAGGTGCAACTTGCGACCGTCGGGAAGGTTGCGGTCGGTCGAGTAGCCGAGGTGATACTTCACGTCGCCCCGGCCGAGCATGGTCTCGACCTCCTGGTCCTCGAACTCGGCGAAGAGCTCGTTCATCCCCTTGCCGAAGATGTTGACCAGCACGTTGAGCCGGCCGCGGTGGGCCATGCCCATGACGATCTCTTCGCCGCCCTCGCGCCCGAACTCGTAGATGAGCCAGTCGAGCAGCGGGATCAGGCTCTCGCCGCCCTCGAGCGAGAAGCGCTTCTTGCCGATGTACTTCTTGTGCAGGAAGGTCTCGAGCGTCTCGGCGTCGGTGAGCCGCGCGAGGATGCGCAGCTTCTGCTCGCGGGAGAGCACGGCCTCGTTGCCGGCCGACTCCATCCGCTCCTGCAGCCACTTCTTGATGGCCGGATCCTCGCCGTGCATGTACTCGACGCCGATGGTGCGCGTATACGTCCGCTGCAGGCGCGCCACGATCTCGCGCAGCGTCAGCTCGGCGGCGCCCGGGGCGAAGTCGCCGGTGGCGAACGTCTTGTCGAGGTCGTCGTCGGTGAGGCCAAAATGCTCGAGGCCCAGCTCGGCCGGCGGCGGCTGCAGCATGCCCAGCGGGTCGATGTTGGCGAAGTGGTGGCCGCGGATGCGGTAGGCGTTGATCAGCTCGGCGACGCTTTCTTGCAGGGCCTCGGCGCGGAGCTTCTCGATCTCCGGGGTGGCGATGTCGAGCAAGGCGCCGCCGAACGAGCCGTCCTGCCGGGCCTCGACGCCGTGCCCGTTGCCGCCGGGCATCGCCGGCGGCGGCAGCGACCAGGCGCTCGACTGGAACGCGGGCTGGCTGGGAAAAGGCAGGCCGTGCAGCCGGGCGAAGTACTGCTGCCACTGCTCATCGACGGCGGCGGGGTTGTTCCGCCACCGCTCGTACTGGTCCTCGACGAACACCTGGTTGACGCCAAAGTCGCGATCGAAATCCATAGGGGGGCGAAAAATAGCCGGTTCTCGCCCGGCCGGCCACGGAATGTCAGAGACCGGCGGATCGCCTATAACCAAGGCGGCGGCGGGCGGCTTTCGGGGGAGTGGCGGAACGGTGTACGCGGCGGGCTTAAAACCCGCTGTCGCGAAAGCGATTTGAGGGTTCGAATCCCTCCTCCCCCATCACCCGCCAGAGGACTTGCGGCGGCGCTGCCTGCGCCAGAGGAAGTAACCCGCGGCGCCGACGACCACCACGGCGATGAGGATCCACTGCACGTGGTGGATCTTCTGCCGGATCTCGTCGAGGTGCTCGGCGAACTTGAAGCCCAGCGTGACCACCAGCGGCACGGTGAAGGCGGCGCTGAGCGCGTCGGCGAGGAGGAACTTCCAGAAGGGCACGCCCGACGCGCCCGCGAGAAAGAAGATGGGCGCCCGCAGCATCGGCGTGTGCCGCCCCACCACGATGGTGAGGAAGCCGCGCCGCGCGAAGTGGTCGCGCAGCTGCTCCTGCCGCTCGACCGAGAGGACTTTTCGCACCCGCTTGGCATGGTACGCCGCCGGACCCATGCTCCGTCCCCAGTGCTGGATGAGGCAGTCCCCGAAGAGGACGCCCAGGTAGCCGGAGACGAGGGTCGGCCAGTAGTGCGTCACGCCGTGCGCCGCGAGCGCGCCGCCGAGGAGCAGCGTCAGATCCTCGGAGATGGGCACTCCCAGCCCCGCCGCCGTCAGGAGGGCGACGATGGCCGGGTAGGAGAAGCGCGAGAGGAGGCCGGCGAGCGCATGCTCCACAGGAGGACTCCCTCTATCCCGGATCGCTGCGCACAGCTACTTGCTGTGCTAGAACGCCCGGCCGATCCGGAGGTTTGACGACGATGCTGGACGCTGTCACCAAAGGCTTCAAGGCCGCCAAGCACAAGCTCACCGGCAAGGCGGAGCTGACCGAGGCCAACATCGACGACGCGCTGCGGGACATCCGCGTGGCGCTCCTCGAAGCCGATGTCGAATTCAACGTCGCCAAGCGGTTCCTCGGGCGGGTGAAGGAGAAGGCCCTGGGTGAGGTGGTCACGCTCGCGACCACTGACAAGAAGGGCAAGCGGCAGCAGGTCTCGCCGGGCGATCACTTCATCAAGATCTGCCACGACGAGCTGGAAAACCTGATGGGCCCGGTGGACACGTCGCTGGTGCTCTCGCAGAAGGGCGAGCGGCCGGCGGGCATCATGATGGTGGGCCTGCAAGGGTCGGGCAAGACCACCACGGTGGCGAAGCTGGCGGCGCTGCTGGTCAAGCGGGGGAAGAAGCCGCTCTTGGTCGCTGCCGACATCTATCGTCCGGCCGCCGTCGAGCAGCTCAAGCAGCTGGGGGCAAAGCTCGACATCCCCGTCTTCCACGAGGAGAACACCAAGCCGCCCGAGATGGCCAGGCACGCGCTCGCGCAGGCCGGCGCCAAGGGCCGCGACGTCATCATCTACGACACCGCCGGCCGCCTCGCCATCGACGAGGAGATGATGGCCGAGCTGGAGCAGATCAAGGTCGAGGTCGCGCCGGAAAACATTTTATTGGTGGCCGACGCCATGATCGGCCAGGACGCGGTCAAGACCGCCGCCGAGTTCGACCGCCGGCTCGGGCTCTCGGGCTTCGTGCTCACCAAGCTGGACGGCGACGCCCGCGGCGGCGCGGCGCTGAGCATCAAGGAAGTGACCGGCAAGCCCATCAAGTTCATCGGCATGGGCGAAGGGATGGACAAGCTCGAGGAGTTCCGCCCCGAGGGCCTCGCCTCGCGGATCCTCGGCTTCGGCGACATCGTCGGCCTGATGAAGGACTTCGAAGGCGTGGTCGACGAGAAGAAGGCCGAGGAGGACGCGGAGAAGATCCTCACCGGAAACTTCGACCTCACCGACTTCGTCGAGCAGATCAAGCTGGTGAAGAAGATGGGGTCGGTCAACGACCTCCTGGAGAAGTTTCCGCTCTTCGGCGAATTGCCCGAGGGCGTGACCTTCGACGACAAGGAGTTGCACCGGGTCGAAGCCATCATCTCCTCGATGACCAAGACGGAGCGGACCAATCCGACCATCATCGGCGACGAGCGGATCGCGCGCATCGCCAAAGGCTCGGGACAGAAGAAGGAGCACGTTCGCGGGCTCTTGGAGCGGTTCTTCGGCATGCAGAAGGTGATGAAGCAGCTGGGCGGCGGGCCGGGCGCGCCGGGCATGAACCTCTTGCAGCGGCTGCCGGGCTTCCGGCAGCTGGCGCAGCTCAATTCATTGAAAGGCATGGCGCCGGAGGATCTGGCTTCGATGTTCGGCCTGCCCAAGGACATTGGAGCGGGCGCGATTCCCGCCGCGGGCGGAATGGGCTCGCACTCGGCGGCGATGGCGCGGGCGCGCCTGATGGGCATGGGCGGGGCGCCGGCGCGGACCATCTCGGACGACGAGAAGAAGCGGCTGCGGGAGAAGAAGAAGAAGGAGCGGCAGAACAAGAAGAAGAACCGGAAGCGCTGAGATCGACGCGCTAAAGTGAGTCATTCGCGGGGGCGCAATGCCAAACCTGGATCTGACTCCGAAGCACGACGTCTCGTCGTTCCGCAAGATCGCCATCGGCACCTGGTCGGACGCCTACGACCCCTCGGTGTACGGAACCATCGAAGTCAACATGGACGAGGCGATGCGCTACCTCGCCGACTTCCGCGCCCGCACCGGCCGCAAGCTGACCGTCAGTCACATGATGGCCAAGGTCGCGGCCATGGCCTTGAAGGAAGTGCCCGACGCCAACGCCGTCCTGCGCTGGAACCGCATCTACCTGCGCAAGCGCATCGGCATCTTCTTCCAGGTGGTCATGACCGACGGGGGCGACGGCAAGACCGACCTCTCGGGCGCGACGATTTATGACGTGGAGCAGAAGTCGCTGGTGGAGATCTACGACGACTTCTGCGCCAAGGTGGAGAAGGTCCGCAATCGGCAGGACCCCGCGCTGGAGAAGACGCGGCAGACCTTCCTCGGCATCCCCTATTTCGCATTGAATCGATTGCTCAAGGTGATTTCATTCTTTTCCTATACCTTGAACCTCGACCTGCGCTGGGCGGGGATCCCCAGCGATCCCTTCGGCAGCATGATGATCACCAACGTCGGCTCGCTGGGTCTCGACACCGCCTACGTGCCGCTGGTGCCTTATGCGCGGGTGCCCATCCTTCTCGCCCTGGGCAACGTCCGCGAGGTGCCGGTGGTGCGCGACGGAAAGCTCGGGGTCGGCAGGGTGATGAAGGTCAACGCGACCTTCGACCACCGCTTCATCGACGGCTTCCACGCCAGCGTCCTCTCGCGCGTAGTGCGCGACTGGTTCGAGCATCCCTACGAACGCTTCGACAACCTCGCGAGTTCTCCAGCGGTGAAATCAGCGTCGGCATAGAAGGTCGGCCTGATGCATTCACGCGCGACGTTGGGTCCTCCGGACAATCCGCAATCGCGCGGCGAGGCGGGGGACGGCATCGGGGCGGCCGGCCGGCTGTTGGAAGGAAGCGCGCGAGGGTAATGAGGGGCAA
>JANXXR010000073.1 GCA_025350525.1 Deltaproteobacteria bacterium | reverse complement strand
CTGCCCGGCGCGCTGCCAGCTACGGCACGGAGATGGTGGTCTTCGACGGGCTGGCCGCGCCGGTGATGGTAAACGACCCGGCCCCGCTCGCTCCCGCCAAGACCCGGCCATTGACGGTCGAGCCATTGTTCACGGTGGCCGTCCGCCCCGCGAGGATGGTGCCATTCCAGGTCGTCCCCGAGCCGATGGTGATGTCGAGGCCGGCGACGAAGAAAATATTTTTTGCCTGGGCGCCATTGACCAGCTTGATCGAGGTGGGCAGGAGCAGCGTCCCCGAGTCCACGAACGAGCTGTCGACCTGGAAGATGAAGACCGCGTTGAGGTCGTTCTGCCCGTCCAGGGTGGCAAAGCCATTGGCCGCGAGGCCGAGGTTGGCGTTGTGATAGACGCCGGCATTGAAGGTCTTTCCGCTCAGCTCGTCTCCCGCGACCGTTCCCTGCGTGGGCGCTTTGTTCTTGCCCTCGACCCAGGCGATGTTCAGGTCGTTGGTGACCGAGTTGGCGGTGCCGCCGTTGTCGAACGGATCCCCGGCGAAATAGATCGACCCATTGACGGTCATTCCGGTCGGGCTCGCATAGGTCTTGACCAGGCAGGTCTGCGACGCGCCGGCGTTGCCGGTGGCGTCGGTGCAGGTCGCCGTCGGGTAGAGGGCGACGTTTCCATTGACCACGGTGACGCCGGTCGAGGTGAGCCCGCCGCGCGAGGCGACGCCGTAGCTGGCGATACCTCGGAGGTTGATGGGCTGCGTGCACAAGGTCGCGCTGGTCCCGAAGGTCCAGATCTTGTCGGCCGCCAGCGGGGTGCCGCCCGCGTCCTTCACGCCGGTGCTCACCTTGGCGGTGTAGTTGGTGCCGCTGCTCAGCGGGCTCGAAGGCGTGAAGGTGGCGGTCTTGGTCTGCAGGTCATAGGTGACCGTTCCGTTGACCGGGGTATTGCCCGCGCCCGACGTCAGCGTGAAGTTGGCGGGGGTGATGGTGAGCGGATCCATCAGCTTGTCGAAGGTGGCGGTGATGGTGAGCGGGATGCAGAGGTTGGTTCCGCCATTGAGCGGATTGGTCGAGACCACCTGCGGCGCGATGGCCGGACCCGCGCTGGTGGTGAAGCTCCAGACGTAGTTGGCGGCCAGGGCAATGCCGGACGCGTCCTTGGCGCCGGTGGTCACCGTGGCGGTGTACTTGGTGCTGGGGGCGAGGTTGGCGGTGGGCGTGAAGGTGGCCACCAGCCCGGCCGGGTTGACGCTCACGGCGCCAGGCACCGCGACTGCGGGAGTGCCCGTCGTCAGGGTGAAGGTCGTCGAGGTGAGGGTGGTCGGGTCCATCGGCTTGCTGAAGGTGGCGGTGACCTTCTGGGTCACGGGCACGTTGACCGCGAGGTTGAGCGGGTCGGTCAAGGTCACCGTCGGCGGCGCGGTGCCGGTGGTCGTGCCGGTGGTGAAGCTCCAGGTGTAATCGGACGCGAGCGCGTTGCCAGAAGCATCCTTCACGCCCGCCTTGATGGTCGCGTTATAGGTGGTGCTGGCGGCGAGGTTGGCGGCCGGCGTGAAGGTGGCCGTCGAGCCCACCGTGGCCACGGTCCCGGCCACCGCCGTCGCTCCCTGCGAGACGGTGAACGTGGTCGGGGTCAGGGTGGTGCCGTCCATGGCCGCGCTGAAGGTCGCGCTCACCGTGCTGTTGATGAAGACGCCGGTGGCGGCGCTGGCCGGAACGGTCGAGGTGACCGTAGAGGCCCGGCGCCAGCGTCTTGCCGCCGATGTTGCCGGTGCCGAGCTCGAGGAAGTTGGGCGTGGTCCGGCCGGCTGCGTCGGTGTAGGCCGCTTCCATGTTGCTGACCGCGGTGGTCAGGTTGGTGCCCGTCGGTTGCGTCTGGTCGGCGGCGTAGACTTTGCCGGAGACCTGGCCCGAGAGGGCGTAGCCAGGGCTGGTGGCGTAGTCGGTGAGCCCGAAGCCGGTGATGAAGCTCTCGGCGGCGGGGCTCAAGGCGATGTCGCCGGTCACTGCCGAAGGCGCCACCGTGGAGATGGCCGTCTTGGCGAGCACCGCGTAGTTGCCGGCGGCGCCGAGCAGCACTGCCGCAGGTCCTTTGGCGACGGTGGTGCCCGTGGTGAAGCTCCAGGTGTACGCGTTCGCCAGAGCATTACCGGTCAGGTCCTTGAGGCCGGTGGCCAGCGTGGCGGTGTAGACGAGGCCGCTGGTCAGCGCGGCGGTGGGTTTGAAGGTGGCGGTGAAGCCCGGGCCGTAGGTGACGGCGCCCGGCACCGCGGTGCTCCCCTGCTTGACCGTGAACGTCGCGCCGGTGACGGTCTGCGCGTCCATCGCCTTGCTGAAGGTGGCGGCGACGGTGGTGTTGATGGCGACGCCGGTGGCGTTGTTCGCGGGGTTGGTGGCGCTGACCACTGGCGCGGTGGTGTCGGCGGTCGTGCCGGTGGTGAAGCTCCAGGTGGTCGGGGTCGCCAGCGCCACGCCGGCTGCCGAGGTGGCGGCGGTGACGGTGGCGGTGTAGACGAGGCTCGCCGACAGATTGGCCGAAGGCGTGAAGACGGCGACGGTGCCGTCGGCGCTGTTGGCGACCGTGCCGGCCACCACCGTGGTCCCCTGCTTGAGCGAGAAGTTGGCGGTGGTGAGCGGGGTCATCGCCAAGTCAAACGAAGCCGAGAGCTTGGTGTTGAGCGGGACGCCGGTGGCGGCGTTGGCGGGCGCGGTCGAGAGCAGCGTCGGCGCCGCAGGAGGCGCGGTGGTGGTGAAGGTCCACGACTGATCAGCCGCGAACGATCCGCCTGCCGCCGACTTGGTGCCGGCGGTGACGGTGGCGGTGTAGCTGCTGCCCGGAGCCAGCGCGCTGGTCGGCGTGAAGGTCGCGGTGGTGCCGTCGGTGCTGGTGGTGACGGCGCCGGCGACAACGGTGGCACCCTGCTTGAGGGTGAAGTTGGTGGTGCTGAGGGGGGCCATCACCTTGTCGAAGGTGGCGGTGGGCTTCACGTCGAGGGCGACGCCGGCTGCGGCGTCCAGAGGAGTGGTGCCGGTGATGGTGGGAGCGGGGCCCGGAACCTGGGGGTCGCTGCCGCAGGCGACTGCCGCCAGCGCCAAGAAGACCATCGCCAGCGTGGTCGAACTGCGGGCAGACGAGTGGGGCGGATTCGCGTGGAATGAACGCATCGATTTGCTCCGGATTTAGTAGAAGAGAGTACTGAAGGCGGCCAATCCGTTGCCCAAGGCGAGGTTCGCGAGGGCGGGACGGGCCCCAACCTAAGACCCGGAAGAAACAAGTCAAGACGAACGGCCGCTTTTAGGCCTCAACCGCTGGCGATTGCGGCTTTTCTGGCGCTTGACGAGCTGTGCGAGCGCTTGCTTTACTTGTCCGCAAATCAACGCGCGCGCGCGCTCAGTCCGGCGTGGGCCGCCGCGAACGCAAAGGGGCGCGCCAAGCGCCACGTGATACAGGTCACGGTATCCCCTCCAGCGAAGAACAATGTGGCTGCCGTTTCCAGGGCGGGGTGTTAGCAGAACGACTGCGGTCACCGCGGAGAGTGCGTCATGAGCGACCCCCACTGGAAGATCCTCGCCCCCCTGTGGTCCGCTCTCCTGCTCGGCCAGGCGGCCTGCTTCTCGGAGGCGGCCAGCCTGAAGCCGCTCCAGTGGCAGAAGGTGCCCGGCGGCGGCCCGCGCGGCTCGGTGCTCGGGCTGGGCAGCCCCGGCGCCTTCGACGAACGGGCCAACTTCACCACCCACGCCTTCAAGGACGGCTCGACTTACGCCCTCTATTATGGAGGCAGCGACGCGGGCGGAAGTTGCGCCGGCATTAATGGCACGCACTGGCGCATCGGCCTCGCCCGCTCGACCGACGGCCTCAACTTCACCCGCGTTCCCGGCAGCGGGACGGGCGGCGCCGTCCTCGACCTCGGCAGCGCCGGTCATTTCGACGATTACCTGACCTATCGTCCCTATGTGCTCAAGGACGATACCGTCTATCGAATGTGGTATAACGGAAGCACCCATCCATTCAATTGCCCCACCGGCCAGCTGGCGCTCAACCGGCGCATCGGCTACGCCGAATCTCCCGACGGCGTCGCCTGGACCCGCAAGTACGACGGCGCCGCGCCGGACGGGAGCGTGCTCCCCCTGGGCAAGACCGGAGCGTTCGACGCCCAGCAGGTGGCTTATGTCTGGGTCATCAAGGATACAGCCGATTACAAAATGTATTACTCCGCCAACGACGCAAACAACTTCTGGCGGGTGGGCCTCGCCACTTCGACCGACGCCCGCACCTGGACCAAGTGGCCCGGCAAGCTCGCCAACGGCGCCATCCTCGACCTGGGCCCGGCGGGCGCCTTCGACGTGGCCTGCGCCTACCAGCCCTCGGTGGTGAAGGAGAACGACAGCCTGTACCGGATGTGGTACCGCGGCTGCCAGGCGCCAGGTCCCTTTGGCGGGCCCAGCCGAGGCGCCTTCGGCTATGCGGAGTCCAACGACGGAAGGACCTGGGTCAAGGTTCCGCAGCAGGGGCCGCTGGGCGAGGCGCTCTTGGTGGGCGCCGCCGGACAGTTCGACTCCGGCGGCCTGACCACGCCCTCGGTGTTCCTCGACGGGAATACCTGGAATTTGTATTACGCGGGATTCGACACCACCGGCCAATACCTCTCCGGACTGGCCCGGGCGGCGCGTCCGTGAGCCGCCTCGCGCCGCTTTTGCTCCTCCTCGCCGCCGGCGCCGCGGGCGCGCAGACCATGCTCGACCAGGAGCAGCGCCTGATCGAAATCCACGCGCTCCTGCTCGATCTCCCCGCAATGGATTCGCCCGGCGCCCTGCTCCCGGGGCAGCTCTCGGCGGGCCTCGAGGCGATCACAGTTCCGCTCATCGACGGCACCACCGGCGGCAAGCGGCAGATCACCGCCTCCGACCAGACCCGCGTCTTCCCCAGGCCGCGCCTCGCCTACGGCCTTCCCCTGCCCGAGGGATACCGGGCCTTCGTGGGCGCCGCCTATATCCCTCCGGTGGTGGTGCGAAATATCAGCACGAACTATATCGCCGGCGAGGCAGGCGCTGCCTTTGTGCCGGGCCCGCTGCGACTGGGCCTGCGCGCCTACCTGCTCCACGCGGTGGCGCAGAGCCCGGTCACCGATCCCTCCACCCGCGATACGCTGCGGACCACCTCCTATGGAGCCGATCTATCGGGAGCATATGTATTTCTAATGGAGGCTTTCAGCCTCACTCCTTATGCCGGCGTCGGCCTCACGCACCTGAGCGGCAACTTCCAGGTGACCAGCGACGCCGAGGTGCTCACCAGCGCGGCCACGGTG
>JANXXR010000030.1 GCA_025350525.1 Deltaproteobacteria bacterium | reverse complement strand
CCGATGGGTCCGTTGCGCTGCTTGCCGATGATGATCTCGGCCACGCCCTTCACCTCCTCCTTCTCCTTCTCGTAGACCTCTTCGCGGTAGATGAACATGATGGTGTCGGCGTCCTGCTCGATGGCGCCCGACTCGCGCAGGTCCGACATCATGGGCCGCTTGTCGGGGCGCTTTTCCAGCGAGCGGTTGAGCTGCGAGAGCGCCAGCACCGGGATGCCCAGCTCCTTGGCCAGCGCCTTCAGCGACCGCGAGATCTCGCTGATCTGCTGCTCGCGGCTGTCCACCCGCTCGTTGCCGCGCATCAGCTGCAGGTAGTCGATGATGATCAGGCGGATGGGCGCGTCGGTGCTCTCGTGCTTGGCGAAGAGGCGGCGGCTCTTGGCGCGCAGCTCCAGCGCGGAGACGGCCGGCGTGTCGTCGATGTGGATGTTGGCGTCGGCGAGGACGCCCGCCGCCTGCGCCAGCTTGGCCCAGTCGCTCTCGATCAGCTTGCCGGTGCGGATGCGCTGCGAGTCCACCCGCGCCTCCGAGGAGAGCATGCGCATGACCAGCTGCTCCTTGGGCATCTCCAGCGAGAACATGCCCACCCCGCAGCGCTTCTTCTGGTACTGCGCGCGGCACCCGACATGGGTGGCGATGTTCAAGCAGAAGGCCGTGTTGTGCGTGACCACGAAGTCGCTGGTGACATAGAGGTGGTCGTCGCTGTCGACGAGGATGCATTGGCAGGGCCTCTCGCCGGCGGGCTCGACCGACTCGATGAAGCGGCCCGGCCCTCTGCCTCCCGGCTCGGAGAAGCGCGCGAGGTGCCGGGGCGTGCTGACGGGAACCAGGCCGCCCGGAAACGACAGGCGCAGCTGCGTCAGGGTCGCGCCGGTTCGCAGCTCGACCAGGTCGGGGTCGGCGGGCAGGCGCGAGACGATGCCGCCCAGCGAGCGCGCCAGCCAGGTCACGCACTCGGCCAGGCGCGGCGAGCCGGTGGCCCAGGCGAGGCTGCGGCCGGCTTCCACGCAGGTGTGGCCGTCGGCGTCGAAGAGGCCCCGCAGCAGGTCGAGCCGGTCCTGCACCGAGGCGTAGAGGTAGTCGTCGGGGATGAACCGGCGCGCGCCGCTCAGGCCGTAGTACTCGAGCGCGACGCGCGTCGGCGACGACTGCGCACTGAAGCTCTCGTCGGCAGCGCTGGCCGCGCAAGACGACAGGCGCGTCTGTCCTGCGCCCGCCGCGCTCGCCAGCATGACGCCTTCGCTGCTTCTGGCCCCCTCCGCCTGTTGCGCGAAGAGGCCTTTTTCGAGGAGGAGGCCCTGGCCGCGACGTCCGCTCTCGGCGAGCAGCAGCCCCATGAGGTACGCCGGGAGCAGCGGCCTCTCCCGCGGCGCGAACTCGACTGGCGCAACCACGGGCACGCAGTGATTCAGGCGTCCGTCGAGCCCGCGCAGGGATCGCCGGATGGCGGCGAGCGGCTTGACGGAGCCCTGGTCCACGGCCGCGCCGCTCTCTTCGCCGGTGCTGGTGAGCCAGAGGTGCTCGTCGCAGCACTCCACCGTCGCGCCGTCGGTGAAGCGGACCTTGAAGACCTCTTTGCGGCCTTGCGGAAAGACGGCCAGAACCCGCCGCGGCCTTCCGTCCCTGCCGACGACGAGCGCGCCGGGCCTGAGGCTGCCCATGGGAACGAAGCCCGTGGGCGTGAGCACCGGAGCATCGAGCGGCTGCGCCTTCCCCATGCTGGGCCGCGCCGCGAGGACGACCAGGTCCCCCGGCTGGAAGCCCGAGGTGAGCCGGTCGAGGTCGGCGAAGCCGGTGGGGATGCCGGTGATCTCCTCCTGCCGCTCGTAGAGGGCCTCGATGTTCTTGAAGACGCGGCCGATGACCGGCTTGACCGCTTCAAAAGACACGCTGTTGCGCTGCTCGGTGACGGCGAAGATGCGGCGCTCGGCCTCGTCGGCGAACTCGCCCACGTCGCCGTGCTGCTCGTAGCCCAGCTGCGAGATGGCGGTGGCCGCCTCGATGAGCCGCCGGGAGAGCGCCTTGTCGTGGACGATCTTGGCGTAGTAGGCGAGGTTGGCGGCGGTGGGGACGATCTTGTCGAGGAGGTCGATGAACTCGTCGCCGCCGACGCTCTCGAAGGCGCCCTGCGCGGTGAGCTCGTCCTTGACGGTGATGCGGTCGATGGGCTGGGAGCGCGACTGCAGCGAACTCATGGCCTCGAAGACCTTGCGGTGGGCGTCGCGGTAGAACTCGTCGGCGTGGACGACCTCGACGATGTCGTTGAAGGCCTGGCTATCGAGCAGGATGCCGCCCAGGAGGCTGCGCTCGGCGTCGAGGTTGTGGGGCGGGACGCGGCCGTGCGGAAGCGCGGTGACGTTGGTGGCGGGTGCGCTCACGGTCGGAATCCTGGCAGGAGGGTCTGACAAAGAGGGTTCGCAGAGCGAGCCTGTGGAGCGCAAGCCTGATATCCTGTGGATCCCTGTGGAGTACCTGTGACCGACGACGAGAAGCCGAAGCGCACCAAAAGTTGGCGTGAGATCGACAAGATGCGCGACCACAGCGGCGGGTCGTCGCGGCGGGATTCGCACGAGCGGCAGCGATTCGAGCAGTCGACCGGCTATACCAAGTATAAAACAAACCTCGACCGGCTCTTCTCGGGCGGCGGCGCGGCCCTGCCCGAGCACCTGCGCCAGAACAGCGACCCTTCCGGCGCGGTGGCCGAGAAGGACGAGGAGCGCAAGAAGCTCTACGCCATCGAGGACCTCAAGCTCTTCTACGCCGCGGCCAGCGAGTTCCTCAAGACGCACGAGGTGCCCGACGACGCGCGGCTCCTCGACCGGCTGCTGATGCATCCCGACGAGGAGATCGTCGAGAAGGCGCTGGCGCGGCTGGAGGAGATGCACAAGGCCGGCACCCTGAAGGTGCCGCCGGCGCTGGTGCAGCGGCTCTCGTCGGTGGAGATCGACAGCGGCGATCCGAAGATCCGCCGCCGCGCCGAAGGCCTGCGCAAGGCCATCCGCTAGGAACTCGCTGGCTAGGGCTTGCGCAGCGGGAGCAGCGCGCGGAGGCGGGCGTCGCGGAACCACAACCCGCCCCAGGCGAAGACGCCCAGCAGGAAAGGCGAGAGGGCAATGGCCGTCTCTCCGGCCCGCAGGTGGAGCAGCACGGCGCCGCCCAGATAGCCCACCATGAGCACGGCTCCGAGCACCGCGGTCTGCGGGACCAGGTAGATCGCCACGCACGCGAGCTCAATGAGCCCGATGGGCGTGATCAGCCCCTCGGCGATGCCGGACTTGCCGAAGCCCTCCACCACCTGCGCGCTGTGCGAGAGCTTCATGACGCCGCTCAGGGTCATCAGCAGCACGGGCAGGGCGCTGAGGATGCGGCCGAGCCACCGCTGCCAGGAGGGAAGCGCGGAAGAACGGGTTGCGAGGGAATCGCTCATCAGCGGTGGATGCCTTTCGCCCGCGGGCGATTCAGGCCTGGATGCCGAGGAAGGCCATCAGGTCGAAGGGGTCCTCGATGGCGCGAGCGGTGCCGCTGCCCTTCCAGCTGCGCGCGCGGCCGCAGTTCATGCAAGCGCAGATGTCGCGCCCGCCCATGCCCTGGCCGCCCTTCAGCGACCAGGTCTCCTCTGCGTACTCGTCGCACTTTTCGCAGATCTGCACGCGGTCGGCCATCTTGAACCCGCGGTCCTTCATCTTCTTCTTCACCATGGCCGAATGCACCAGCCACGGCGCCAGAGGCAGCTTGACTCCCATTTCGCGAACCTATCACCGGTCCGGCGCGGGAGCACGCTCTTCCCGAGCCAGCACGAAGGCGCCCTTGCCGCGGTCGTAAGCGTAGGTGCTGACGGTCGCGCCCTGGTCGTCCTCGCCCTCGGGCTCGCGGATGCGGATCTGGTTCTGCATCAGCTCCACCCGCGCGCGGTAGAGGTCGCGCTTCGAGAGCAGGTCCACCAGCTTGCCGGCCCGCACCGTCTTGACGATGAGCTCGTTGGCGGTGGCGCCGCACGACTCGCAGGTCAGCTCCACCTCGACGTCGGGCGCGCCGTCGTTGGTGACGTCCCGGGTGTCCACCAGGAGGATACGCTGCGGCTCGTCCTCTTCCTCGCCGCCTGTCAATCGCTCCCAGAGCGGCCGCCAGCGCCGGGGGCGGGCCGCGGTGGCGGGCTCGAGCTTCCACAGGCCCACGTAATTGCGCTGGGTGGGCCACGCAGGCGAGCTCTCGCCGAGCGCCTCCTGCGCGGGCGAGAGGCTGGTTCCCCAGAGGAGCGCGTGGGGCTGCCCTTCCCATTCGACGCGGCGGATCCAGCGGACGCGAAAGCCGGGAAAGGGCCGCGGGTGCAGCGCCGCGAACTCGCCCGGGAGCGCGCCCGGCTTGCGCTCGAGCACCACCGCCACCGCGCGGGAGGGCTGCGAAAGGGGCCCCTGCGCTTCGAGGGTGGCGCGGTGCTCGGGGTCCTCCCACTGCAGGGTGAAGAACTTCTGGTCCCGGTCGCGGCGCAGCTGCTCGAGCGTGGGCGGGCCCCAGCCGCGGGTCAGCTGCCACTCGAGGTCGGTGAGCGCCGGCGCCAGCTGCGGATCGAACTGCAAGCGCAGGGCGATGACCTCCGAGCCGGTGCGCGTCTCCTCCCAGGCGATCTGCGCCCGCTCCAGCTTGTCGGCGTCGCGGGGCAGCGCGCAGTCGGCGTGTCCTGCGGGGGCGGCGAGCGCGTCCTTGCAGGCGGCGAGGTCGGGCAGCGCGCGCAGCTGGACGAAGGGCAGGTCCAGATCGAAGCGCCCGAAGCGGCGCGGCGCCACCGCCACGGCCGGCGCGGGCGGCTTGACTGCTGGCGGCTGCGCTCCGGGCTTGGGCGGCTGGGGCGCGACTCCCTGCGTTTGGCCGGGAGCGCCCTGCTGCAGGCCCGGTGGGGGCGGCGGTGCTGGCGGCGGCTGGGACTGCCCGGGCACCCGGGTGGTGGCGTCGGGCCTCGAGACGACAGGCTGCGCGCTGCCCGCGGTGTCGCTGCGGCCCGTCTTCCGGTGCGGCCGCGCCTGTGCCGGTCCGGTGCTGGCGAGCGCGGCCGCCGCGCAAAGCGCTGTGAGGTGCCGTCGCATGGGGAGCCCGAGGATAGCGCGAGTGCCGATGGTTGCAGTTCCCAAAAGAGAGCGGGGCGCCACCTTGGTCAGGCAGCGCCCCGCAGCTTATACGGCTTCGCCGGCACCCTGGGGCTACGCTTCCGCGGCGATGCTGACCTTGATCCTGGCCGACACTTCCGAGTGGAGCTTCACCTCCACCTCGTGGCTGCCGATCTCCTTGAGGGGCTCGGGCAGGTGGATCTGCCGGCGCTCCACCTGGTAGCCCTGCGCCGCCAGCTGCTCGTGCACGTCCTTGGAGGTCACCGAGCCGAACAGCTTGTTCTGGTCGCCGACCTTGCGGGTGAACTTGAGCTCGAGGGAGGAGAGCCGCTTGGCCATCGCGTCCATGTTCGCCTTCTCCTTCGAGGCGCGAGCGAGGATGCCCGACTTCGCGTGATCGAGCTGGCGGACGTTCTTGGCGGTGGCGAGCACCGCCAGCTGCCGCGGGAGCAGGTAGTTGCGGCCGTAGCCAGTCTTCACTTCCACCAGCGCGCCGGCCTTGCCCAGGTTTTCCAGGTCCTTCGTGAGGATGATTTTCATGGCGGCCTCTACTGGTGCTGCATGACGGTGTAGGGGAGGAGCGCCACGTTGCGGCTGCGCTTGATGGCGGTGGCCACCTCGCGCTGGTGCAGGGCGCAGTTGCCGGAGATGCGGCGGGGGACGATCTTGCCGCGCTCGGTGACGAAGTACTTCAGGTCGCCGGCGTTCTTGTAGTCGACCTTGAGGTTCTTGTCGGCGCAGTAGCGGCACACTTTACGGCGGCCAAAGCCGCGCCCGCCGCCGCGCTCCATGTCGCCGCCGCGGTCCTCGCGGCCGCCGCGGTCGTCGCGGCTTCCGCCCTTGCTGCCGCCGGCGCTCTTGCCGCCGAATCCGCCGCCGCCGCCGCTGCGCTCGCCGAAGGGCATCTCGATCTTGTTGGGGTTGGTCATGAGCATGTCCTACTCAGCCTCGGGGGGAACCACGTCGTCCTCGGTGTCGCGCTCGCGCTCGCGGAAGGAGTCGCCGAACCCGGCGGGCTCCTCGCGGCCGCCCACCCGGTCGGGCACTTCCGGATCGCCCGGCAACTTCACGTCCGCCTCGACCGCGCGGGAGGCGGCCTCGACGCCCTCGGCGATCTTGACCGACTGGTACTTCATCACGTCGTCGGTCATGCGCAGGTTGCGCTCGAACTCGGCCACGGCCTTGGTCTCGCCCAGGTAGAGGAAGCGGATGAAGATGGCGCGGAAGTTCTTCTTCACCTCGTACGAGGTCTTCTTCTTGCCCCAGTTCTCGACCTTGATGACCTTGCCGCCGTCGCGGTGCACGATGCCGCGCATGCGCTCGACGATCTTGTCGACCAGGTCGTCGGCCAGGTCGGGTCGGAGCAAAAAGATGCTCTCGTACTCGCGCAGCTTGGTGCCGGCCGCGAACTGCGGCGCCGCTGCCGGCGTGGGGGTGGTCTCTGTCTGCATCACATCACCTCATGGGTTGTAGCCGCCGGTCACGGCCGGAGGCGAGGTTCACTTCGCTTTTGCTTCTGCACTTCCGAGCCCCGGCTTGCGCCGGTTGAACTTGTTCGCCGCCAGGAGCGGCCCTTCGATCAGCGCCGCCACGGCTGCCTCCGCCGCCAGCGGTATCAACTCCTGCAACTGCTCCTCCTCCGCGGAGGAAAACTTTCCCAGCACCCAGTCGGCGCCTTCCCACTCGGCCGGCGGCCGCCCGACTCCGAACCGCACCCGGGCATAGTCGGCCGTGCCCAGGTGCTGCTGCAGGCTCTTGAGCCCGTTGTGCCCGCCGTCCCCGCCGCCGACTTTGACCTGGACACGTCCGAACTCGAGGTCCATGTCGTCGTGCACCACCACCATCCCGCCCGCCGAAACCTTCCAGAACCGCGCGGCGTGCCCGGCCGACTCGCCGCTCAGGTTCATGTACGTCTGCGGGAGGAGCACCGAGACCTGCTCTCCTCCTGCGCGCCCCGAGCCCAGCACCGCGTTCCAGCGCGTGGTCTCGAGGGTGAGCCCCAGCTTCCGGGCCGCTTCCTCTGCCACGCGGAAGCCGATGTTGTGGCGGGTGCGCTGGTACTTCGGGCCCGGATTGCCGAGGCCGACGA
>JANXXR010000025.1 GCA_025350525.1 Deltaproteobacteria bacterium | reverse complement strand
CGTCTTTGGTCACTTGGTGCGTTTTGGAGATTGTTTCGCCGTCCAACTTCTCTATGATGTGCTTCTTGTCGGATCTGTCGGCTCGAACGTCGGCGGCGGCGGGAGCGGCGGGTTGCGGTGGGCCAAGGGGAGCTCCTCGTTTGGCGCCGGAACCGGCTGCGTGACGTCCATGCTTCCCCCGAAAATCGTCCGGCGGCGCGGCTCGAGCTTCCCTTACGTCCCCGCCTCGAGGTGCTCGACGTGCAGGGTGGAAGGCGCTCCGTGCTCGCCCTGGATGGTGATTCGCGCCCGGCCCGCCGCGCGAATCGTTGCATTAAGCTCGCCCTCGGTCGGCTTATGCTCCTCCGCCATCACCTGGGGCGCGCGCTGAAAGAGCGCCGACTTTCATCGACCAGTAGGCGCCCCGAAGTA
This sequence comes from Deltaproteobacteria bacterium, assembly GCA_025350525.1. Lineage (GTDB taxonomy): Bacteria > Myxococcota > Myxococcia > Myxococcales > 40CM-4-68-19 > 40CM-4-68-19. Next base: position 2,772 of record JANXXR010000025.1, on the reverse strand, counting down.
GCCCGCGCAGCGCCGGCTCGCAGCTTTGCCGGTCCTTCGCGCGGTCACAGCCTGTCGAGCTCGCACTTCGGATACAGCACGCCCTTCGCCTCGAAGATGGGCAGCCCGTTCGAGTCCTTCTTGCAGTTCTCGATCGCGATCTGCTTGTCCTTGAAGTACCGCTGCACGTCGGCGACGTAGTCCTGCGCCTGCCGGCGGGCGTCGGATTCGGAGTACGAGTCGGGCTTGAACTCCCAGACCGCGCAGTTGTCCTTGGCGAAGGTGATGCAGTCGGGTTTGCCCAGACGAGAGCGAGATCTCCTTCTCCTGGCAGACCCGCTGGTTGTATACGTGCTTCTGCTGTCAGCGGCAGTCGCAATCCGATTCGATCTGACGGTGCCGGCCGAGAAGTGGGCGCAGCGGAGGTGCTGAGGTAGGAGCGAGAGCGCGCAAGCCGAGAAAGAGCGAGGGCCCAGGTTTGCCGCCCGGACCCTCGCGAGAGCAGCGGTGCACGCAACACCGCATGCGGGACAAGTTGCACGGCGAGGCTCACGCCGTCCAGTTCATGACCGCGTCGGCGGTGGCGCAGCGGGTCGCTGGACGAGAGCCTTCGCGAGGAGCGGTGTGGGCGGTGCCGACGGGTGTTCCACGTCTGCCGCCGCTGCGATTGCGGGCAGAGCTACTGTAGCGACCCCTGCCGAGAGGCGGCGCGCGAGGCGAGCAAGCGTCGCGCGCGAGCGCGGCACCAGGCGAGCGCCGAGGGCCGCCTCGACCATCGGGACGCGCAGGCGCGCTACCGCGATCGATGCCGGCTGCTGAGTCGCGTGACGGATCAGGGTAGCCGGGAAGTGGACAAATCGGAGACGGTCGCGGCGCGGATGGAGCCATCGACCGAGGTCGCGGCCGGGCCGGCATTTCGCGGAGAGAGCGGCAGCGATGGCGTGGTCGAGAGGGCGAGCGGCTTTCTGCGGTGCAGGTTCTGCGGGCGCGAGAGCCGCTGGGTGCGTCGCGGCTTCGTGCGGCGGCGCCGGCGCGAGCTGCGCGAGACCGGGGCTGGCTGAGCGCGTGCGATGACGGTGCAGGCGGAGGTGGAGGCAGAGATCCGACGGCTCCACTTCGCCGAGCACTGGCCGGTGGGGACCATCAGCAAACAGCTCTCGGTGCACGCGGACGTTGTGCGCCGTGTGGTGGGCCTCTTCTCGTCGCGGCGAGCGGTCCCGCCGCCGCAGCCGCCGCTCTGCGCGCCGTACGCGGACTTCATCGCAGAGACGCTCGCGCGCTATCCGAAGCTACGCGCCACCCGGCTGTTCGAGATGGTCAAAGAGCGCGGCTACCTGGGCAGCGTCCGCACGCTGCGTGAGCACGTCGCCCTCGTGCGTCCGGTTCCCAGGCGCGAGGCGTTCCTGCGCGTCGAGTCGCTGATCGGCGAGCAGGCGCAGGTCGATTGGGCGCACGTCGGCAGAATCAAAGTCGAGGGCGGCGTGCGTTCGCTGTGGGTCTTCGTGCTGGTGCTGTCGTGGTCGCGCGCGATGTGGGCGGAGTTGGTATTCGATCTGACCGCGATGTCGCTCTGCCGCTCGCTGGTCCGCGCGGCGACGGCGCTGGGCGGTTGTCCGAGGCAATGGCTCTTCGATAATCCAAAGACGGTCGTGCTGGAGCGCCACGGCGACGCCGTGCGCTTCCATCCCGCGCTGGTTGAGTTGGCGGGCCGGCTGCACGTCCAGCCCCGGCTCTGCGCAGTGCGCCGCCCGCAGCATAAGGGCAAGGTCGAGCGCAGCATCCGCTCGCTGCGCGACGGATTCTTCGGCGGCCGCATCATTACCGATGTCGCGCAGGGCAATCGCGAACTCATTGAGTTCATCGAGCGCGTCGGGCATCGGAGGCAGCACCCACGCTTCTCCGGGCGCACGGTCGGCGAGTGCTTCGCAGAGGAGAGAGAGCGGCTCCTCCCGCTGCCGAAGCCGCCGCCGATCACCGACTTGGTCTTGCCGGTGCGCGCAGACAAGACGGCCTTCGTTCGCTTCGATTGCAATCAATACTCGGTGCCGTGGCTGCTAGCGGAGAAGCCGCTCACGCTCGTCGCCGACGATATCGAGGTGCGCATCGTCAATGACGATGAGGAGGTCGCCTCGCACCGGCGCCGCTGGGGCAAAGGCGAGTTCGTCGAAGAGCGCGCACACCGCGAGGGCCTCGTCGAGCATCGCCGCGCCGCCGGTGAATCGAAGGGCCGGGACCTGTTGCGCTCGACGGCGCCGGGATTCGAAGCGCTCTGTGCGCGCTGGGTCGAGGCCGGACGCAACGTCGGCAGCATGACCGCCCGCACGCTCAAGCTTCTCGACCTCTACGGCGCCGAGAGCTTCGCCGCTGCCGTCGAGGAGATGCTCGCCCGCGGCACCCACGACATCGGTGCGCTCGCCCACCTTTGCGAGCAGCGCCGCCGCGCCCGGGCGCTGCCGGTGCCCGTCGAGGTCAAGATGTCCGCCCACGTCAATGACCGAGAGGTCGTGCCACACCAACTCGGGAGCTACGATGACGACGACTTCTGAAGATCCGATCGAGGGATTGCGCTCCCTCGGTCTGCGCTTGTCTCCGACCGCGCTCGCCGAGCTGCTCGCCGACGCCGAGAGGCGCGGCCTCGCTCCCCGAGCAGCTTGCGCCGCGCTCGTCGCCGCCGAGCGCCAGGAGCGCGAGCGCCGCAATCTCGCCGCGCGCACCAAGACCGCGACGCTCGGCGGCTTCGCCACGCTCGACCGATTCGACTGGAACCATCCGCGCAAGATCGATCGCGCCCTC
>JANXXR010000022.1 GCA_025350525.1 Deltaproteobacteria bacterium | reverse complement strand
GCAAGAAGGTGAAGTTCGGCGGCGACGGGTCCACCGAATTCGGCTTCCGCGAAGACGTCCGGCTGGAAGGGCCCGGAACGGCGCTGCCCACCACCTGCAAGATGCAGCGGCCCTGAAGGAGCGCTGGATGGATCTGAACTTCACCGACGAGGAGCAGGCCTTTCGCAGCGAGGTGCGCGCCTTCGTGCGCGGCCACCTCCCGGGCGGCATCCGCGACAAGGTCCTGAACGGTCGCCACCTGACGCGCGACGAGACGATGGATTGGCACCGCATCCTCGCCGAGCACGGCTGGGGGGCGCCCACCTGGCCCAAGGAGCACGGCGGCACCGGCTGGGATCCGGTGCGCGAGTTCATCTTCGAGGAGGAATGCGCCGCCTATGGAGCGCCCCGGCTCCTTCCCTTCGGCCTGCGCATGGTGGGGCCGGTGATCATGACCTTTGGCAGCGCGGCGCAGCAGCAGCGCTTCCTGCCGCGCATCGCGGCGGCGCAGGACTTCTGGTGCCAGGGATACTCCGAGCCGGGGTCGGGCTCGGACCTGGCCTCGCTCAAGACCTCGGCGGTGCGCAGCGGCAACCATTACCTCGTCAATGGGCAAAAGACCTGGATCACCCTCGCCCAATATGCCGACTGGATCTTCTGCCTGGTGCGCACCGACCCCGCCGCCCGCGCGCAGGCGGGCATTTCCTTTCTCCTCATCGACATGAAATCGCCGGGCATTACCGTGCGGCCCATCATCACCATGGACGGCGGGCACGAGGTCAACGAGGTCTGGTTCGAGGAGGTGAAGGTGCCGGTCGAGAACCGGGTCGGCGAGGAGAACAAGGGCTGGACCTATGCCAAGTTCCTCCTCGGCCACGAGCGCACCAACATCGCCGGGGTGGGCGCCTCCAAGCGCGAATTGGATCGGCTCAAGCAGATCGCCGCGGGCGAGTCGAAGAACGGCCGGCCGCTCCTCGAGGACCGGGCCTTCGCGGCGCGCATCGCACAGGTCGAGATCGAGCTGCTGGCGCTGGAGATCACCCAGCTGCGCGTGCTCTCCGCCGAGGCCGCGCGCAAGGCGCCGGGACCGGAAGCGTCGCTGCTCAAGATCAAGGGCACCGAGATCCAGCAGGCGCTCTCGGAGCTGATGATGCAGGCGCGGGGGCCATCGGGGCTGTCGTTCGAGGGGATCAGCGCCACCTATTGCAACCTGCGCAAGACGTCGATCTATGGCGGCTCCAATGAAATCCAGAAGAACATCATCTCGCAGTGGCTGCTCAAGCTCTAGCCCGGGACCTGGCGAATGGATTTCAATTTCAGCAAGGAGCAGGAGCAGCTGGGCGAGACCATCCAGCGCTTCGTCGCCCGCGAGTATTCCACCGAGCGGCGCAAGGCGATCCTCAAGTCCAGGGAGGGCTTCAGCCGCGAGGTCTGGGCGCAGCTGGCTGAGCTGGGGCTGCTGGCGCTCTTGATCCCCGAGGAGCACGGCGGGATGGGCGCCTCCGCGCTGGAGGTGCTCTTGACCATGAACGCCATCGGCAAGGCGCTCTTGCTCGAGCCCTACCTGCCGAGCGCCATCCTCGGGACCTCTCTGGTGCGCGACCTCGGTTCCGGAGAGCAGAAGAAGGCGATGCTGCCAGCGCTGGCCGCTGGCGAGCTGATCGTGGTCCCGGCGCACGGGGAGGCGGGCGCGCGCTACGAGCTCGAGCGCGTCGCCACCCGCGCCACGGCGACCGCCGATGGATTCGTGCTCGAGGGAAAGAAGGCGGTGGTCCTCCACGCCACCGCGGCCAACATGCTGCTGGTCTCGGCGCGCACTGCGGGCGCCGTGAATGACCGCGCGGGGATCTCGCTCTTCGTGGTGCCCCGCGACGCCGCCGGGCTCTCGCTTCAAGAGTACCCGACGCTGGACAGCCAGCGCGCCGCCGACGTCACGCTCCATGAGGTTCGCGTGCCGCGCCAGAATCTGCTGGGGCCCGAGGGGGGAGCGTTCGAGGCGCTGTCCGCCGCTTTCGATCTGGGCATCGCGGCCCTTTGCGCGGAGGCGGTGGGCGCGCTCTCGGCCAGCCTCGACGCCACCGTCGAGTACACGCGGACGCGCAAGCAGTTTGGCCAGCCCATCGGCAAGTTCCAGGTGCTGCAGCACCGGATGGCGGACATGCTCATGCACGTCGAGCAGGCGCGCTCGATGAGCTACCTCGCGGCCATGCGCTGCACCGATGGGGACGCCGCGGTGCGCGGGCGCGCGGTCTCGGCGGCCAAGGCGCTGGTGGGCCAGGCCTGCCGTTTCGTCGGCCAGCAAAGCATCCAGCTCCACGGCGGCATGGGAATGACCGACGAGCTGCTCATCAGCCACCACTTCCGCAGGCTGGCTGCCATCGAGCTCTCGCTGGGCGATACCGAGCACCATCTCGAGAAGTTTGCCCGCGGCGCGCAATGAGCTACGCGACGGACGGCGCGGTCGCGGTCATTACCCTCGACAATCCTCCGGTCAATGGCCTCGGACACGCGCTGCGCAGCGAGATCCTCGCGGGCCTCGAGCGCGCCGCCGCCGACGCCGCGGTCCAGGCGGTGGTGCTGATCGGCCAGGGCAAGGCCTTCTCGGGCGGAGCCGATATCCGGGAATTGAATACGGCAAAGCTCTCCGCCGAGCCCACGCTCTTGACCGTGATCTCCGCCATCGAGCAATCGCCAAAGCCCGTCATCGCCGCGATTGCCGGCCTCGCCATGGGCGGCGGCGTGGAGCTGGCGCTGGGCTGCCATTACCGGGTCGCGTCGCCCGGCGCGCAGATCGCGCTGCCAGAAGTGAAGCTGGGCCTTTTGCCCGGCGCGGGTGGAACGCAGCGGCTGCCGCGGCTGGTCGGCGTCGAGAGGGCGCTCGACCTGATCGTCACGGGTACGGTCGCCCCGTCTGAGGAGGTGAAGGGTCTCTTCGACAGAATCCTCGACGACGATCTGCTGCGCGGCGCGGTGGCCTTTGCCAATCAAGTCGCAGGCCAGCGTCCGCTGCCGCTGGTGCGCGATCTGCCCAATGCGCATCCCCATGCCAATACCCTCTTTCAAGCCGCGCGCGATCAGCTGGGCAGCAAGGGAAATCCGGCGCCGCTGAAAGCATTGGAAGCGATAGCGGCCGGCGTCGGCAGGCCCTTTGCGGAAGGGCTGGCTGCCGAGCGCGCGCTCTTCCTGCAGCTGCTGGCGAGCGCCGAGTCCAAGGCGCTGCGCCACGCCTTCTTCGCCGAGCGCGCCGCCGCGCGGATCCCCGGCGTGCCCGACGACCTCGTGCCCCGGCCGGTCAAGTCGGCGGCGGTGGTCGGCGCGGGCACCATGGGCGGCGGCATCGCCATGAACTTCGCCAACGCCGGCATCCCGGTGGCGTTGTTGGAGGCCACGCAGGAGCAGCTGGATAGAGGCCTCGCCACCATCCGCAAGAACTATGAGGCCAGCGCGAAGAAGGGCAAGCTCAGTGCCGCGCAGGTCGAGGAGCGGATGGGCCTGATCAGGCCGACGCTCGATTACCCGGATCTCGCGCAGGCCGGGTCATCGAGGCGGTCTTTGAGGACCTGGCTGTGAAAGAAGCGGTCTTCAAGAAGCTCGACGCGGTGATGAAGCAGGGCGCCATCCTCGCCACCAACACTTCCACCCTCGACGTGGACGCCATCGCGGGCTTCACCAAGAGGCCGCAGGACGTGATCGGCACCCACTTCTTCAGCCCCGCAAACGTGATGAAGCTGCTCGAGATCGTCCGCGGCAAGGCGACCTCTCATGAGGTCCTCGCGGGGGTGATGGCGCTCTCGAAGCGGATCAGGAAGACAGGCGTCGTCTCGGGCGTCTGCGACGGCTTCATCGGCAACCGCATGCTCGACAAGTACGCCAAGCAGGCCCAGCTTCTCCTCGAGGAAGGCGCGCTGCCCGCGCAGGTCGATCGCGCGATGGAGAGCTTCGGCATGGCGATGGGGCCATTCCGCATGTCGGACCTGGCGGGCGGCGACGTCAGCTGGCTCATCCGCAAGCGGCGCTACGCCGAGCAGCCAGAGCGGAAGCGTCAGGTCATCCCCGATCGCTTGTGCGAGCTGGGCCGCTTCGGACAGAAGACCTCCGCCGGCTGGTATTCCTATGAAAAGGGAAAGCGGGACGCCATTGCCGATCCAATCGTGGAGGAGCTGATTCTCGCCTATTCCAGAGAGGCGGGCATCGAGCGCCGGTTCATCCCCGACGAGGAGATCGTCCAGCGCTGCGTCTTTGCCCTGGTCAATGAAGGCGCGCTCCTCCTCGAGGAGGGTATTGCCCAGCGTGCCTCCGATATCGATATCGTTTACCTGATGGGATATGGCTTTCCCTCCTGGCGCGGCGGTCCGATGTTCCATGCGGACGCCGTGGGCCTCGACAAGGTGCTCGAGGCCCTGGGCCGGTTCGCGCAAAACCCGCACGCCGACCCGCAGTTCTGGAAGCCCGCGCCCCTCCTGCAGCGCCTCGCCCGCGAGGGCAAGACCTTCAACGGCTAGTTGCGGCCGGCGCGATCGAGTCGGACCAGCGCGGCCCGATTGCGGTTTCTTCGATTTGCGGGATGATGCCCGGATGCCTCCGCGAATCGTGGTCGCGTCCATCGTTGCGCTCCTTTTCTCCTGCGCCGGCGCGCGCACTCCGGCGGCGGCGACTGCGCCGGCGGAGCCCACGCCCGAGATGCAGCTTCCCAGGGACGTGCGCCCGACGCGCTATGCGCTGCAGATGGAGATCGTTCCCGAGCAGGAGCGCTTCCGCGGCACCGCCGAGATCGCCATCCACCTGGACCAGCCGCGCCGCGTCCTTTGGCTGCACGGGCGCGATCTGCACGTCACCGAGGCGAGCGCGCAATTCGAAAGCTCTGAAAAGCTGACTGCGCGCTACCAGCAATTGACCCCAGAGGGCGTCGTCCGGCTGACCTTGCCGAGGGAAATCGGTCCCGGCGCGGCGACGCTGCGCTTCGCCTGGGACCGCCACTTCGATCCCAAGCTGATCGGGCTGTATCTCGCGCACGAGGGCGATGCCGCCTACGCGTTCACCATGTTCGAGCCCGTGGACGCGCGGCGCGCCTTTCCCGGGTTCGACGAGCCCGCCTTCAAGACTCCCTTCGAGGTCACGCTGATCGTGCCCGAGGGCGACGAGGCTATTGCGAACACGGTTCCCAAGGGCCCGGCGGAAAAGCTGCCCGGTGGAATGAAGCGCATCCATTATTCTGAAACGAAGCCATTGCCGACCTACCTGGTGGCCTGGGCGGTCGGTCCCTTTGACGTCGTCGAGGGAGCGCCGCTGCCCCCCAACGCGCTTCGCTCCTGGCCGGTGCCGGTCCGCGGCATCGCTCCCAAGGGCCGCGGCAAGGAGCTCGCCTACGCGTTGAAGGTCGGAAACGAGATCATCCTCGGCGAGGAGCAATACTTCGGCATTCCCTTTCCCTATGAAAAGCTCGACCACGTCGCGGTGCCGGACTTCGCCTACGGCGCCGAAGAGAACGCGGGCGAGATCCACTACCGCGAACAGGCCCTGCTCTTCGAGGAGGGCAAGTCATCCGAGGACCTGCGCACCGAGATCGCCGGCATCATGTCGCACGAGATGTCGCACCAGTGGTTCGGCGACCTCGTCACCATGCGCTGGTGGGACGACACCTGGCTCAACGAGTCGTTCGCCACCTGGATGGGCCACCGTTCGGTCGAGGTGTGGAACCCCCAGATGCAGTCAGCCATCGACATGCTCAAAGGGGTCAACGGCGCGATGAACAACGACGCGCTGGTCAGCGCCCGCGCCATCCGCCAGCCGATGCGCGCCATCAAGGACGTGTGGGATCAATTCGACGGCATCACCTATCAAAAGGGCGGCGGCGTTCTCGGGATGATCGAGCGCTACGTCGGCGCCGAGCCGTTCCGCGAGGGCGTGAGCGCTTACCTGAAAGCGCACGCGCACGGCTGGGGCTCGACCGACGACCTGCTCGCCGCGTTCGAAGCGGCGGCCGGCCGCGAGGTGGTGAAGCCGTTTCATACCTTCCTCGATCAAGCCGGCGTGCCGCTGCTCGAAGCCAAAGTCTCCTGCGCCCCGGGCGGTGCGCGGGTCGACCTGAAGCAGTCGCGCTATCTGCCGCTCGGATCCAAGGGCGATCGCAAGCGCCTCTGGCAGATTCCGGTCTGCGCGCGCTTCTCGGCCGGCGGACGCGAAGGTGAGAAGTGCGCGCTGCTCAGCCAGCCCGAAGGCGCCCTCGACCTCGGCGCCACCTGCCCCGATTGGGTGCTGCCCAACGCCGACGGCGCGGGCTACTACCGCTGGGCGCTCACCGGCGACGATCTTCGCAAGCTGCAGGGTGCGGGCTATCCGCGCCTCTCGGTCCGCGAGCGGATCTCGCTGTCGCAGAGCCTGCGCGCGGCGGTGCGGAGCGGAGCGCTGCCGGCGGCCGACGCGCTCGCCGCTTCCGAGGCGATCGCGCGCGATCCCGAAGGCGCCGTCGCGGGCGACGCCTACTGGATGATCGACTTCGTCCGCGAGCACCTGGCGCCGCCCGAGCAGCGGCCGCTGGTCGACGCCTACCTGCGCAAGCTCTACCGCGGCGCCTACCAGCGGCTGGGCTGGACGCCGGCCGTGCGAGAGAAGCCCGACCAGCGGCGCTTCCGCGCGCAGGTGATCGACCTTTTGGCCTACGCGCGCGATCCCGAAGTGCGGCGGGAAGCGCAGAAGCGCGGCCTCGCGTACGCCGGCCTCGCCGACGGAAAGTTCCATCCCGAAGCGGTCGACGCCGACCTGGCGGAGACTGCGCTGGGCGTGGCGGTCGAGGACGGGGGCGAGGAGATCTTCGGCGCGCTCGAGGCCCGGCTGGGCAAGCTCGACGACGCCGAAGTGCGCGGGCGAATCCTGAACGCGCTAGGCTCGGCGCGCGATCCGAAGCGCACCGCGCGGGCGCTTTCGCTCTCGCTCGATCCGCGCCTGCGCACCAACGAACGGCTGACTCCGCTCTGGAAGGAGGCGTCGGACTACCGCACCGTCGCGCAGACGTGGCTGTTCGTGCAGGAGCACTTCGACGCGATGGTTCCCAGGCTCAGCGAGACCCAGGCCGCGGCGTTCGTCTACCTGCCCGCATTTTGTGAGACCGCGCGCATCGCCGAGATGGAGGCCTTCTTCGGACCGCGCGCGGAAAAGGTTCCCGGCATGCCGCTCAACCTCGCGCAGGCGCTCGAGCAGCAGCGGATCTGCGTCGCCCAGGCGCAAGCCCAGCGCGAGTCCGCTCGCAAGTTCTTCGCACTCGCAGAGACGCGCTAGCTAGACGGCCGTGACCCCCCCGTCCACGGCGATGATCTGCCCGGTGATGAAAGCCCCCGCGTCGGAGGCGAGCAGCGCCACCACGCCCTTGAGATCTTCGGGGCCGCCCACGCGCTTCATCGGGCAGCGCTCGGTGATCAGATCTCCGGCGGCGGCGAGGATCCCCTTGGTCATCTTGCTGGGGAAGAAGCCGGGCGCGATGGCATTGACGTTGATTCCATACTTCGCCCATTCGGCAGCCAGCGAGCGGGTGAAGTTGACCACGCCGCCTTTGCTCGAATTATAGGCAATGGTGCTCATATAGTCGGGGTCGCCGCCGACCAATCCAGCAATGGAGGCGACATTGACCACCTTCCCGCTCTGGCGCGGCACCAGGCACAGCTTTCCCACCGCCTGCGAGACGAGGAAGAGGGCGGTCAGGTTGAGGCCGATCACCTTGTTCCACGCCTCGAGCGGATGATCGATCATGGGCGCGCCCCAGGTGGTGCCGGCGTTGTTCACCAGGATGTCGATGGGGCCCAGCGCGGCGATGACGTCCTTGACCATCGGCTCGACGCGCGCGGGGTCGGCGAGGTCGGTGGCGACGGTGTGCACCTGCACGCCCTGCGCTTTCAGGTGCGCGGCCGCTTCCGCAAGCTCGTTGGCCTTGCGGGCGGTGATGGCCACCCGCGCGCCCAACTCGCCGAGCGCCTCGGCGATCTGCAAGCCCAGCCCCCGCGAGCCCCCGGTGACGAGGGCGGTGCGGCCTCCGAGATCGAACAGCTTCTTGACGCTCATTGAAATGCCTTTCGCTGATTTTAGACTTCGAGCCATTCCTTGCGGACGGCGGCGTTCTCGCGCAGCGCGGCCGGCGTGCCGCCAAAGACGACGCGGCCGTGACCCAGGACATAGAGCCGCTGCGAGATGTCGAGGGCAATGGCCAGCTTCTGCTCCACCAGAAGAATGGAGACGCCCCGCTTCTGGATCTCGAGGAGGAACTGCGCCACCTGCGCGACGGTGAGCGGCGCGAGGCCTTCGGTGGGCTCGTCCACCAGGACCAGGTCCGGGTTGCCCATCATGGTCCGGCAGAGCGTGAGCATCTGCTGCTCGCCTCCGGAGAGCACCCCTCCCGGGACCAAGGCGCGCTCCTCCAGCCGGGGAAAGAGCGCGAACATCTCCTCGAGGCGGAAGCGGCCCGGCGCCTTTGGATCCTTGACGCCGAGGAGGAGGTTCTGGCGGACGGTGAGGTCGGGAAAGACGGCGCGATCCTCGGGGACATATCCGAGCCCGCGCCAGGCGATCTGGTGCGGCTTCATGCCGGCGATCTCCTCGCCCTTGAACTTGACGCTGCCCTCGGCCCTGGCGAGTCCCATGATCGCCTTGAGCGCCGTCGATCGCCCAGCGCCGTTGCGGCCGAGGAGGCTGACGATCTCGCCGCGGCCCACCTCCAGGGTCACGCCGTGGAGAACGTGGCTCTTGCCATAAAAAGCGTGCAGGCCATTCACCTCAAGCATGAGTGAAGCTCTTGCCCAGATAGGCTTCCTGCACCACGGCGCTAGCGCGGATCTCCGCCGGCGTTCCGGTGGCGAGGATCTGGCCATAGACCAGGACCGAGATGCGGTCGGCGAGGCCGAAGACGACGCTCATGTCGTGCTCGACCATCACCAGCGTCTTGCCGGCAGTGACCTTGCGGATGAGCGCCACCGCCTCGTCGCTCTCCGAGCGGCTCATGCCCGAGGTGGGCTCGTCGAGGAGGAGGACCGAGGCGCCGCCGGCGATGGTGATTCCAATCTCCAGGGCGCGCTGCTCGGCATAGGAGAGAACGCCCGCCAGAGTCTCGCGGCGGCGCTGCAGGCCGATCTGCTCCAGCACTTCTCCGGCGCGCTCGCGGGCGTCGCGAAGCCGGGCCAGCCGGTTCCAGAACGAATAGCGATATCCCAGGCTCCACAGCACCGAACAGCGGAGGTTGTCGAAGACGGTGAGGCTGGGAAAGATGTTGGTGATCTGGAAGCTGCGGCTCAGGCCCCGCCGGTGGATGGCGAGCGGCCCCAGCCCGGAGACGTCCTCGCCGTTGAGCGCGACGCTGCCGCTGCTGGCCGGCAGGCGCGCGCTGATGACGTCGAAGAGCGTGGACTTGCCGGCGCCGTTGGGTCCGATGATGGCGTGCCGCTCGCCTTTGGCGATGGTCAACTCCACCCCTTTGAGGATGACGGCGTTGCCGAAGCTCTTGCAGAGGCCCGAGAGCCGCAGCGCCGGAGCGGCGCTCATCGCGGCGCCTCCGCGAGCGCGGCGTGAACCGACTCCCAGCGCTCAGCCACCTGCTTCGACGCGATTTTCAAGAGGAGGATTCCCGCCGCGATGGCTGCCGCGGCCAGCACCCAGGAGACGGCACTCCTGGCGTCGAGCGGGAGGAAGAGCAGGTGCAGGCGCGCGTCGCCGCGCTCGGGCCCGCGCGCGTAGGCCATCTCCACCACCGCAACCGTGCCCAGGAGGACGGCCGCGCCGGGCAGTGCCGCTACCAGATAGGCGGGCAGGAGCCGGCGCAAAAGGCCCGCCTGCCACACCGCCTTGTGCTGGACGAGGAGGCCGGCGATTCCGCCCGGCGCATAGAGGACGATGAGGAGGAAGACGAGGCCGAAATAGAACGGCCACGCCGGCGTCACCGAAGCGACGGCGACCTGGAGCACCGTGACCAGGGCCGCGCCGATCAGCGGTCCGTAGAACGTCCCGGTGCCGCCGACGAAGGCCATGAGGATGACCAGGCCGGAGAGGTGGTCGCTGAGCGCCTCGGCGGTGACGATCTCGTATTGCAGCGCGGAAAGCCCGCCGGCGATCCCGGCGAAGAAGCCGGCCAGCGCCACCATCCGGTAGCGGATGGAATGGGGGCTGTATCCAATGAATTCCACCCGCTCGGGGTTGTCGCGGACCGCATTGGCGAGGCGGCCCAGCGGCGTCTGCGTCAGGCCATAGGTGAGCAAGAGACAGAGGGCTGCCCAGGCCGCGATCAGGCAGTACATCTGCAATGGCGTTCCATAATCAATTCCAAACAGGCCGCGCCCGGTGACCCGATTGCCGGTGATACCGCCTTCGCCGCCGAAGAAGGCGGGGAACATGAGGGAGCTGGAGGCTACCATCTCGCCGATGCCCAGCGAGATCATGGCAAAGGTGGTGCCCGCGCGCCGGGTGGTGAAGAAGCCGAAGAGGAGGCCGAAGGCGAGGCCGGCCAGCCCGCCGAAGAGCGGGAGCAGGGTGATCGAGACGGGCAGGCCGTGGGCCACCAGGGCATTGAGCAGGTGCAGCGTCGCAAAGGAGCCCAGGCCGAAATAGACGGCGTGACCAAAGGAGAGCAGGCCCGTCTGCCCCAGCAGCATGTTGTAGGAGAGCGCGAAGATGGTCATGATCCCGATGCGGCTCAGGAGCGAGAGGACAAAGCTCATGAGCGGGCCCCCATCAGGCCGCGGGGGCGGAAGATGAGGATGGCCACCATCAAGAGATAAGGCATGATCGGCGCCAGTTGCGTGAGCGAGAGGCGGGTCAGGGCGGAGGTGGAATGGAGCTGCATTCCAAAGAGCCGCGCCACATCGATGATGGAGTAATCCCAGCCGACCATGAAGGTCTGGAGGATTCCAATCAGGAGCGAGGCCACGAACGCGCCCAGAAGCGAGCCCAGGCCGCCCACCACCACCACCACGAAGACGATGGGGCCCACCGCGGCGGCCATTCCCGGCTCGGTGACGAAGGCGTTTCCGCCGATCACTCCGGCGAGTCCGGCCAGCGCCGCGCCGCCGGCGAAGACCAGCGTGAAGATGCGCGGCACGTCGTGTCCCAGCGCCTGCATCATGTCGGGGCGTGAGAGCGCGGCCTTGATGATGAGCCCGGTGCGCGTATAGGCGAGGAGCGCGGCGAGCAGGGCGAGCATTCCCACCGAGACCAGCATCATGAAGCCCTTGTAGACGGGGAATGAAGTCGAATAGAGGGTGAAGAGCGTGCCTTCGAGGGAGGGCGGCACCCGGTAGTCGACCACCGCCTTGCCCCAGACGAGCTGGACCATCTCGACGGCAAGGAAGCTCAGGCCAAAGGTGAAGAGCAGCTCGGCGACGTGGCCGTGGCGGTGCGCCCGGCGGAGGCCATACCGCTCGACCAGCGCGCCCGCGACGCCCACCAGCGGCGGCGCCAGGAAGAAGGCGGGCCAGAAGCCCAGCCAGGCGCTGAGCTGGAAGGCGAGGTAGGCGCCCAGCATGTAGAAGCTGGCGTGGGCGAAGTTGAGGATGCCCATCATGCTGAAGATGAGCGTCAGGCCGCCGCAGAGCATGAAGAGGAGCAGGCCGTAGGTGACGCCGTTCAGCAGCGAGATGAGCGTGAACTCCACTGCGCCTCCAGGCCGGTGCTGGACGAGGTTGGTAGCACGGCTCGCCTGCTTCGCGCTCGGTCTTCGCGCCGCGCCGAGGGGAGGGCCCCTCAACCAGGCCCGGCTGACGGGCGACGAGGTTCTCTGCTGACGGTGTCATCGCCTCTTCGAGCGTCCAGCGCAGCGCTCGAGCCTGATCCCAGGTTTGAGCCACCACACCGAGAGCCGCGAGAGACACCGAGAGCCGCGAGAGGCGACCAGCTAGATGTTCCCGATCGTCGTCGTGCTCGGCCACTCGATGCCCGGCGCACGCTCGACCAGCAGCTTGCGCAGTTTCCTCGGCCCCCGGCGCGGCTTGAGCTTGCGAGTCTGCACGATCCAGTCCTCGACCTCAGGCGAGACCGCTTGCGGGTTCAACAGCGGTCGACGTGACCTCTCCTCGACGACGCGCACATCGTCGCCCGCGTCGCGAAAGCGTTTTATCCAGGCGTATCCAGTCGGCCGGCTCACGCCGAACTTGCGGCAGAGCTCGCTCATCTCGACGGCGCCCCCTTCCGCCTCGTTCCAGCGCCGCTCCCACTCCAACACGAGCTCACTCGCTCCTTCATCGCATCCGTCGCTTTCCAGGGCATCGCAACGTTGTCTGCGATGTCGCCGTGCAATGGGGCCGAGGTGGAAAGGATGTCGGCGTGCTGACGTGTAAAGGATGTAGCTGGTTTGCACCCCTGCGATCAGTTCCAGCTGTGCATGAAACGGCTTGACGCAGAATGAAATCTGCTAAATCAAGATGGATGAAGCAGCTTCCATTGCCGCTCAAGACTTGGGGAGGAAAGCGCAAGGGCGCGGGCCGCCCGCCCAACGGCGCGAAGCCGGGAGTCTCGCATCTGAAGCGCGCCCGGTTTCCCCAGCGGCACCCGGTGCATGTCACGCTGCGGACGCTGCCCGCCGCCGGATACCTGCGGGGCGACCGGCGGTATCGGGCTATCGTCGAGGC
>JANXXR010000702.1 GCA_025350525.1 Deltaproteobacteria bacterium | reverse complement strand
CACGAGACCTGCGACGAGAAGCAGGTCTTCCGCATCGACCATTACCTCGGCAAGGAGACGGTACAAAATCTCTTGGTCTTCCGCTTCGGCAACTCCATCTTCGAGCCGGTCTGGAACCGCCGCTATGTGGATCACGTCGAGATCACCGCCGGCGAGGAGCTGGGCATCGAAGCGCGCGGCAAGTATTACGAAGAAGCCGGCATCCTGCGGGATATGATCCAGAACCACGTCTTGCAATTGGTCTGCCTGACGGCGATGGAGCCGCCGGTGGCCTTCGACGCGGACGCGGTGCGCGACGAGAAGATCAAGGTCCTGCGCGCGGTCGAGGTCTTCGACACGCCCGAGCAGGTGCAGAAGAACGTGGTCCTCGGCCAATACGGTCCGGGCAGCCTGGCCGGCGCCGACGTGCAGGGTTACCAGCAGGAAAAGGACGTCGCGCAGGGGTCGCGCACGCCGACGTTTGTCGCGCTCCGCCTCAACATCCGCTCCTGGCGCTGGGACGGCGTGCCCTTCTACATCCGCTCGGGAAAGCGGATGCCCAAGCGGGCCACCGAGATCGCGGTCTTCTTCAAGCCGCTGCCGCACTCGCTCTTCGGCGAGAGCCGCACGCAGCCCAACGTGCTCATCATCCGGGTGCAGCCGCAGGAAGGCATCGCGCTGCGCTTCTCGGCCAAGGTGCCCGGCGAGCGCTACCGGCCGCGCAGCGTCAGCATGGACTTCCGCTACGGCGCGTCGTTTGGCACGGCCAGCCCCGAAGCCTATGAGCGGCTGCTCCTCGACGCCCTGCGCGGCGACCAAACGCTCTTCACCCGCAAGGACGAGGTGGAGGCGGCCTGGAAGATCGTCGGCAGCATCCTCAAGGCCACCGAGAGCAGCGACTTCCCTGCGCCTTCGCCCTATCCGGCGGGCACCTGGGGGCCGGACAGGGCCGACGCTCTGCTCAGCGACGACGGGCGCGCCTGGAGAAGGCTATGAGCGAGAACCACGGCGAGCCGATTCCGGCAGGACAGGCGAAGATTCCCGACGAGCTGACCCTGCGCTTCGACTCAGGCTTCGACCTCGGCCGCATCACGCAAATGCTGACGGCGGCGCGTGAGCGCGGCGGGCCCACGCCGGAGACGGTCTGCACCTTGAACCTGGTCGCCATCTACTTCACGGCGGCGCAGTACGACCGCGCCCGCGAGGCGCTGGAGGCGGCGGGCGCGGTGCATCCCTGCCGGCTGATCGTGCTGGTGGGCGACCCGCTCGCCGAGGCCGACTCGCTGACCGCGCGCGCCTCGGTGGTGCGCACCGCGGGCGCCATCAGCATGGAGCGCCTGGTGCTGATGGCGACCGGCAAGGCGGTGCGCCACCTCGAGTCGGCGATGATGGGCCTGCTCATTCCCGAGGTCCCCATGGTGGTGGTGTGGGGCGGGCGGCCCGAGGGAGATCTGCTGCTGCGCGCGGTCGAGTCGGCCGACCGCATCATCACCGACTCGGGCGCGCGGCCGCCGACGTATCTCGCCGAGCAAGCGCGGCTGATGGCGGGCGGGGCGCCTCTGGGCGATCTCGCCTGGGCGCGCATCTTCCCCTGGCAGTCGCTGGCGGCCGAGTGCCTCGACCTGCCCAACCTGCGCGAGCACCGTGGAAATCTCAAATCGGCGCGGGTCGTCTGCGCCGGCGCGCTCGGCGCCGAAGGCCTGCTGCTCGCCGGCTGGATGGCGTCGCGGATCAAGCGCCTGCAGATCTCGGTGGAGGTGCAGGGCGACGCCGGCGACTTCGACAGCGAGTCCACGGTCACCACCGGAATTCCCTCCGCAGGCGCGCTTCCGCGGGCCGCGCCGATGGGGCTCGGGCACGTCGCCCTCTTCGAGTTCATCGCGCCGCCCGCGACCTTCACGCTGCGGCGCGAGAAGGGGCTGCTCATCGCCGAGGTGAAGGGCGACGACGACGGCGAGGTGGTGCACCGCATCCGCCTGCCGCCCGAGAGCCCCGGACGCCTGCTGGGCCTCGAGCTGAAGCTGCTCGCGGGCGTGGACGAGCTCTATGCCGCCTCGGTGCAGGCGGCGACGAAGCTGCTGCCATGAGCGAAGTGGCGGTGGTGGGAAATATTGCCAAGGCGGCGGCCGAGATCTTCCTCGAGGCGACGGCCGGCGCGGTGGCGGCGCGCGGGACCGCCAACGTCGCGCTCACCGGCGGGTCGACCGCCGCGCCGCTCTACGCCGAGCTGCAGAACTGGGCCGTCCCCTGGCCCGCGCTGCAGATCTTCTTCACCGACGAGCGCGCCGTCCCGCCCGATGATCCGCTCTCGAACTACCGGCTCGCCGACGACGGCATCCTGCCCAACCTCCGGCCCGACCGCATCCACCGGTTGTACGGCGAGGCGAAGGATCTCGACGCCGAGGCCGCCCGCGCCGCAGCCGATCTGCGCAGCACGCTGGGCACTCCGCCGCGCTTCGATCTGGTGCTGCTCGGCCTCGGGCCCGACGGCCACATCCTCTCGCTCTTCGCCGGCGTTCCCTCGAGCGGGCTGCGCGGCGAGGAGCTGGTGCGCCACGTCGCCGCGCCGCTGCAGGTCGAGCCCAAGGTGGCGCGGCTGACGCTGACGCCGATGCTGGTGATGACGGCGCGGACGGTCGTCCTTCAAGTGGCGGGCGCGGCCAAGGCGCCCGTGCTCGCGCGGGCGCTCAAGGGGCCGGAGGATCTGGTGGCCTGCCCGGCGCAATGGCTGCGGCGCGCTTCGGGGCGCGTGGTCATCGTGGCGGACGCGGCGGCGGCGGCGGGGCTGTAGCGGCAATGCCGCTCACTCAAGCGACGTGCCCGTCCTCGTTTAGGCCCTCGGTTTCGGGCTGGCCGTGGGCGCGTGGGAGGAACTCGTTTTGAGTTCCTCCGTCGATTCACGCGCACGAGAACCATCACCGACACGACTTCGCCCACGGAAAAGGACGAGCACGGGCACGGGTTTTTTTAAAATGAGCCGGTTTGGCTCTAGCGGGGGGGCGGGCGGTAGCGGCGGCGCGGTTTAGCGCACCAGGCGCAGGTGCGGCCGCCGGGGACCTTCGCCGGACCCGGACCCGAACCCGGATTCGGACTGCCTGGGCGCCTCGGGCGCAGGCGCATCGCTCTCGACCGCGGCCAGCGCCGGCCGCCGCGGCTCGGGCGCCTGCGGAGCGTCGGAGACTTCGACCGGCAGATCCTCGGGCCACACCTGCCCGTCGCCGTTGGCCTGGCTGGTGATGCCAAAGATGGACTGCCACGGCAGCACGCAGAGGAACGGATGCCCGCCGAACGAGAGCGTCGCCTGCACGCCCGCGTCGTCGATCTCGAAGTCGGGGATGCGGTAGCGGTAGCAGAGGTTGAGCCGCAGGTGCGCCTCCTCGCGGTGCTGCAGCGGGACCTTGACGCCGGGCCGCCGCGCGTCGAGGTGCACCATGGCCACGCCGCGCTCCAGGAACGCGAGCAGCACCTGCTTCTTGTTGGGAATGCGGGAGGTCATGGGAACCTGAGTCGAGTCTAGAGCATATTGCCCGTCGATTGTAACCGGGTGCTCAGCCCGCGTCCGCCAAGGGCGCGAACTGCATCTCGTAAAGGCGCGCGTACTCGCCGCGTCGGGCCAGGAGCTCGTCGTGGGTGCCCAGCTCGACGATGCGGCCCTGCTGGAGCACGGCGATGCGGGTGGCGTGCCGGATGGTGGAGAGCCGGTGAGCGATGACCAGGCAGGTCCGCTTCTCCATCAGCCGATCGAGCGCGCGCTGGACCTCCCGCTCGCTCTCGGTATCGAGGGCGCTGGTCGCCTCGTCGAGCAGCAGGATGGGGGCGTCCTTGAGCAGCGCGCGGGCGATGGCGAGGCGCTGCCGCTGCCCGCCCGAGAGGGTGACGCCGCGCTCGCCGACCTCGGTGTCGTAGCCGTCGGGCAGCGCGCGGATGAAGCCGTCGGCGCGCGCCGCCTCCGCCGCCTCCTGCAACCTGGCGAGCGGCACGTCGGAAAGCCCGTAGGCGATGTTGGCCCGCACGGTGTCGTTGAAGAGGAAGGTCTCCTGCGCCACCAGTGCCATCTGCGCCCGCAGCGAAGGCAGCGTCGCCTCGCGCAGGTCGTGGCCGTCGAGCAGGATGCGGCCCTGCGACGGATCGGCGAAGCGCGGCAGCAGATTCAAGAGCGTGGTCTTGCCGCCGCCCGAGGGTCCCACCAGCGCGATCACCTCCCCGCGCCGCAGCGTCAAGTCCACGCTGCGCAGCACCGGCGGCGCCTCTTCGCCGCCGCGCGCGGGATAGTGGAAGGAGACGTTCTCGAAGCGCAGCTCGCTCTCGAAGCGCGGCAGCGTGCGCGGGCCGGAGACGGGCTCGACCGGCTCGTCGAGCACTTCCCAGAGGCGGCGCGCGCCGGCCAGGCCCTGGGTGACGCCCTGCCCGGTGCCGCCAAGAGATTTCAACGGAGTATACAAAAGGACGATGGTGGCGAGAAACGAGATCACCCGCTCGGGCTGCAACTCGCCCGAAGCCACCGCCTTGGCCGCGAAGACCACCGTGGCGGCGATGCCGATGGCGGCCATGATCTCGAGCGTGGGAGTGAAGATGGCCCGCACGAAGAAGCTCTTCTTCATGGTGGCGAGGAAGCGGTCCTGCTCGGCCTGGAACTTGTCGCGCTCGTAGCGCTCCATGCCGAAGGACTGGACGATGCGCACGCCCTGCAGCGCCTCGTGCAGCAAAGTATACAAAGTACCAATCTGCGCCTGCCCGCGGGTGGCGATCTTCTTCAGCCGCTTGGCGAAGCGCACGATGGGCACCACCGTGAGCGGCACCGCCACGAAGGCGAGCAGCGCCAGCCGCCAGTCGAGGGCGATGGAGATGCCGAGCAGGACCAGCACCTGCATGCCGTCGCGCAGGTAGGCGGCCAGGCCGTAGGTGACCGCGAACTCGAGCTGGGCGATGTCGTTGGAGAAGCGCGAGAGCAAATCCCCGGAGGCGCTGCGGGCGAAGAAGGCGGGCGGCAGCGCCAACAGCTTCTGGTGCAGCGCGAGGCGCAGGTCGGCGACCACCCGCTGGCCGAGCATGCCCATCGTGTAGAACTGGGTGAAGTAGGCGACGCCGCGCACCAGCGCGATGGAGAGGATGAGGACGGGCAGCGCCGTCAGGATGGTCTCGGCCTTTAGGTAAGGCGCGGATTTCAGGAAGGGCAGGGCGGTGTGCAGCGCGCCCGAGTCGAGCTGGCCGCCCTTGAAGACGAACTGGAAGAGCGGGCCCACCAGCCAGGAGAAGGCGCCGGTGGCGGCCGACAGCACCACCATCGCGGCGATGGCGGCGGAGAGCAGTGAGAGGTGCGGCCGGACTGCCGCGATCAGCCTGCGGTACTCGGACACGCGCGCCTTGTAGCACGGCGGGTCTCTGCCGACGCGCGCCTTGTCGCACGGCGACTCGTCTGATACGCACCCGCGCGGATGAGCGCCCTGATGATCCGCGCAGGCCGGCTGCTGTTCCGCTGGCGCAGCTTCACGCCGGTGCCGCTGGTGCTGCTGGCGCTGCCGCTGCTTTGGCGGAGCCGCGGGCCGGCTTCGCCGTGGTGGCTGTGGTGCGGGCTCGCGCTCTGCGTGCTGGGTCAGGCGCTGCGCGCGTGGGTGCTGGGGCAGGTGCCGGACGGGACCTCGGGGCAGAACGAGAAGCTGATCGCGGTCTCACTCAATTCCACCGGGCCGTATGCGTGGACGCGTAATCCGCTCTACCTGGGCAACTTCGCCATCACGCTGGGGCTCTGCGTGGTGGCCCACGATGTGCTGCTCTTGGCCCTGGTGGCGGCGCTCTTCGGGCTGCAGTACCGCGCCATCATCGCCGCGGAGGAGGAGTTCTTGCGCGGGCAGTTCGGCGCCGCCTACGACGCGTATTGCGCCAAGGTGCCGCGCTTCTGGCCGCGGCCGGCGCTTCACTCCGGCGAGGCTGCTGCCGCCTCCGGAGCCGCCGCTCGCCCCTGGGACTTCCGGCGCGCGCTGCGCAAGGAGCACAACCCGGCGGCGGCCTGGGTGGCGCTGGCCATCGTCTTGGTGGCCGCCGACCGGCTGCGCCTTTCGGGACTGGGCGTCCGGGTGCTCTGGCCCTTTGCGCTGGCGCTCCTGGTGACCGCCTTCATCTGGCTGGGCATCAAGGGCTGGAAGCACCGCTGGCTACACGGCGGGTTCACCGAAGACCTGCGGCGGCGGCTGCGCGACACCGCGCGCTGAGGGCGCAGCGCTTCAGGGTCGAACAGCCGCGCGCAGTCGTCGGGCCTCAAGCTTGAGGCCAGCACCTTCCGGTCATTTCTTCTTCAGGGGCGCTGCGCGGGCTGCGCC
>JANXXR010000666.1 GCA_025350525.1 Deltaproteobacteria bacterium | reverse complement strand
TTGATCAGCTCGCGCACCTCGATGATCTGCGCCGGGTCGAGGCCGACGGTGGGCTCGTCGAGGACCAGCACCTCCGGGTCGTTGAGCAGCGCCTGGGCCAGGCCGACGCGCTGCCGCTGCCCCTTGGAGAGGTTGCCGATGACGCGCTGGATGAACTTGTCGCAGTTGGTCTGGGCGGCCACCTTGTCCACTTCGCCCTCGCGCTGCGCCCGCCGCACGCCCTTGATCTCGGCGACGAAGCGCAGGTACGCCCGCACCGTCATGTCGGTGTAGACGGGCGGCGTCTCGGGCAGGTAGCCGATGCGCTTCTTTACCTCCATCGGCTGCTCGAAGACGTCGAACCCGGCCACTTTCACGCTGCCGCTCGAGGGCGGCAAGACGCCGGTGATCATCCGCATGGTGGTGGTCTTGCCGGCGCCGTTGGGGCCGAGGAAGCCGAGGATCTCGCCCTTCTCGACCTTGAACGACACGTCCTGGACGGCCTTCAGCTCCCGATACGACTTCACCAGGTGGGAGACTTCGATCATCGTTGCCACTCCTTCGGGGATGCCTTTGCGGGCGCGCAAGCTAGCGCAAGACTTGGGCGAGTCAAGGGGCGCGGCGCGGCACCACCAGGTCCGGGCTGTTGCGATAGAGTCCCGCGCCGTGGGGATCATCGTCCAGAAATACGGCGGCAGCTCCGTCGCCAGCGTGGAGAAGATCCAGCGCGTGGCCGGGCGGGTGGCGCAAGCGCGGGCTTCGGGCAAGCAGGTCGTCGTCGTCGTCAGCGCCATGGGCGACACCACCGACGAGCTCTTGGCGCTGGCGCAAAAAGTCTCGGGCGGAAATCCCCACCGCCGCGAGCTGGACATGCTGCTCACCGCCGGAGAGCGCATCTCGATGGCGCTGCTCGGCCTGGCGCTGCAAGCGCAGGGCGTCGAGGCGGTGAGCTTCACCGGCTCGCAGAGCGGCATCATCACCGACGGCGCCCACACCAACGCGCGCATCGTCGAGATCCGCCCGGTGCGGATCCTGGAAGAATTATCGAAAGGGCGCGTGGTCATCGTCGCCGGCTACCAGGGGGTCTCGCGCGAGAAGGAGATCACCACCCTGGGCCGCGGCGGCAGCGACACCACCGCCGTCGCGCTGGCGGCGGCGCTCGAGGCCGAGGTCTGCGAGATCTGCTCCGACGTGGACGGCGTCTACACCGCCGACCCGCGCATCGTCGCGAAGACGCGCCGCCTCGCCGAGCTGTCGCACGAGGAAATGCAGGAGTTGGCGCTGGCCGGCGCCAAGGTCCTGAACGCGCAGGCGGTCGAGTTCGCCCGCGACCGCGGCATCACCATCCACGCGCAGAGCACCTTCGCGCCGGGGCCGGGCACCCGGGTCTCGCGCAGCGCCTCGCGCGAGCTGCGCATCTCCGGCATTGCCCTGGACGCGGAGATCCTCGTCGTCCGCGGCGCCCCGCTCGAGGTGCTGGCCAGGCACGGCGCCTGGCCGCGCGAGGCGTGGGACGACCACTGCATCATCTCGCTGGAGAACGTGCACGGGCTTCCGGTGCTGCTCAAAGACCTGCGCGGCGTCGCCGAGGTCCAGCAGGATCTGGCGCAGGTGGCCGTGGTGGGCACGGGCATCGGCGCTTCCAAAGAGCCGCTCGACCGGGCCCTGCGCGCGCTCGAGCTGCCGCCGCGGGGCGTGCTGGTCTCGCCGTTGCGGATCGCCTTTCTGGTGCCGCGCGACGCGGCCAAGGATTGCGTGCGCCGCCTGCACGCCGAATTCATCGAGAGGAGCTGACACTTGCCGACCGCGAAGAAGTCTTCCGTCAAGAAGCCGCCCGAGAGCCTGAAGGCGCGCCTCGCCAAGGCGCTGGGCGTGAGCGAGGCCGAGGCCGAGACGCGCGCGCTGCAGGAACTGGCCGAGTCGATCGGGCTCGACGCGCCCGCGGCGAAGAAGTCCGAGCCGCCCGAGGCCCTGGCCCACGGTCAGCCGTCCGGGCACTACCTGCCGCAGCGGCTCTACCTGTTGCTCGACGGGCGCGGGCTCGACGGGCGCGGCCTGCCGGTCGAGGTCATCGATCTGCCCTGCGTCATCGGCAGCAGCAAGAAGTGCAGCGTCTGGATCAACATGACGCAGATCGAGACGCGACACTTGCAGATCACCCACGGCGACACCGGCTGGGTGATCGAGGATCTCAACAGCGAGCACGGCACGCTGTTCGGCGACCAGAAGCTGAAGCGCCGGATGATCCAGAACGGCGACGAGTACCGCCTCGCCGGCTACGTGAGGCTGCGCACCGAGCTGAGATGATCACCGGCCGCATCTCCGCCCGCGACTTCCTCGGGCTCGGGCGGTTCCACATCGTGGCCATCGCCGCGCTGGCGGCGGTGGTCTTCGGCTGGGAGTTCGACGGCCGCCTGGGATTCGCCGCGGGCGGGCTGGTCGCCTTCGACTGGTTCGTGCTCAACCTCTTCAACCGCATCGCCGACGTGCCCGAGGACAAGCAGAACGGCGTCTCTGGCACGGGCTTCGTCGAGGCGAACGCCTCTGCGCTGATGCGCATCGCCTTCGTGGCGCTCCTGGTGTCGCTGCTCGGCGCCCGGCCGCTGGGGACGGAGCTGCTCGTGCTGCGCCTCGCCTTCCACGCCGGCGGGTTCGCCTACAGCTTTCCGACGGTGGGACCGCGCCTCAAGGAAGTCTTCATCTTGAAGAACGTCTTCTCCGGGCTGCTCTTCATCCTCAGCGTGATCGGGTATCCGCTGGCGCTGCGGCAGGCGACGCCTTTGCCGGGCGAAGTGGTCGCGCTCTGCGCGTTCTTCCTGCCGCTCGAGATCACCTACGAGCTGATCTACGACTTGCGCGACGTCAAAGGCGACGCCGCCGCGGGCCTCGTCACCATCCCCATCCGGTGGGGCGAGCGGCGGACGCGTCAGCTCATCGAGCTGCTCCTCGCGCTCTCGGCGGCTGCGCTGTTCGCGGGCTACCTTTCCGGGGCGCTGCGCTTCTGCGAGCTGGTGATGATCGCCGCGCCGCTGCAGCAGGCGCTGGTTTTGCGCCTGTGGATTCCGCGGGCCGTGGACCAGCGCGACGCCATCCGCATCACCTGGCTGGGCGCCGCGCAGCTGGCCAGCTACCTGGCCTGGATCGCGCTCGGGCTGCCGGTCTCGCGGCCATGGTGAGCCCCGTCTGGGTGGAGGCGGGCGCGGTGCTGGTGCTGCTCGTCTTCGTCCGGCTCTCCGCGGGGGTGCGGGCGGGCGAGGTGGCCGCGGTGGCGGCGGGCGCGTGGGCGGGCGAGGAGATCTGTATACGGGTGTATACTGCGTACCAGTACGCTCCCGGCTGGACGGTCTTCCTCGACCGGGTGCCGCTGGCCATCGTGCTCATCTGGCCGGCCGTGGTGCTCTCGGCGCGGGCGGTCCAGCGGGTGACGGGCGTTCCGGCGGGGCTGGTGGTGCTCTACGACGCCTGCCTGGTCGAGCCCATCGCCACCCACGCCGGCCTGTGGAGCTGGAGCCTGCCCGGAGGCTTCGGGGTGCCGCCCATCGCGCCGGTGGGCTGGGCGTGCTACGCGGCGGCGGCCTGCTGGCTGCTCGACCTGCGCGGGCCAGCGGTCTCCGCAGCGCACGGGGCGCAGCGGGCCGCGGCGTTCGCGCAGGTGAGGGCGGCGGTGATGGCGCCGCTCATCGCGCACGCGGGGATCCTCGCGGCTTTTTGGGGCGCCCTACGCTGGGTGCAGGCCGAGATCCCCGCCTTCGCGGCCGTGGCCGCCTCCACCTGCGCGGGGTTCCTGGCGGCGCTGCTCGCCCGGCGGCGGCCTCGACTGCCCTGGCGCGACGCGATCCCGCGCGCGGCCGCCGCGGGCATCTTCGCCGGCCTCCTCCTCGCCGCCCCCGACCGCATGCTGCTGCTCTACGCCGCGCCCTTCGCGCTGCCTTGGCTTTCCCTGCTGGACTGGCGCCTTTCCTCCGGCGCGGCGGCCCCCGGACGGTCCTGAACCTCGTGCGCGGCTACCGGTCGACGGCGATCTCCAGGAGGTCCTTGGCCGCGACGATGCGCGGGTGGATGCTGCGCGCCTCCTCCGCCACCGCGTCGCCGTTCACGCTCGGGGAAAAATGCGTCAGCACCAAGGTCGCCGCCTCGGCGTCGGCGGCGATGCGGGCCGCCTCGACGCCGGTCGAGTGCCCGCGCTCGTGCGCCAGCGCGGCGCGGCCGTGCTCGTAGGTGGCCTCGTGCACCAGCGCGTCCACGCCGCGGGCCAGCTCGACGGCGGAGGGGCAGGGCACCGTGTCGAGCGCATAGGCCATCGAGGCGCCCCGCCGCGGCGGGCCCACCAGTCCCGCCGGCTCGACCACGCGCCCGTCGGGCAAGGTGACCGGGCGGCCTGCTTTCAGGTCGGCGAAGAGCGGTCCAGCGGGCACGCCGGCCACCACCGCCGCCTCGACGTCGAGCGTGCCCGTCCGCGCCGGCAGCGCGACGCGAAATCCGAAGGTCGGCACGCGGTGCGCGAGCGGCCTGCTCTCCACCTCAAATTGCGATCCCTCCACGCGCACCTCGCCGCCGTTGCCGCGCTGCTCGAGGACGCGCACCTCCATCTCGCCGGTGCCCAGCGAGCCCGCCCGCGCCAGATGCTGCAGCAGCTCGGCGAGGCCCGGCGGGCCCGCGACCACCAGCGGCCGCTGCCGCCCCTCGAGCCCGAGCGTGCCGAGCAGGCCGGGCAGCCCGTTGAAGTGGTCGCCGTGCAGGTGCGTGATCAGCACCGCGTCCAGCCGCGAGAGCGAGAGCCCGGCCCGCTGCGCCGAGAGCTGCGCCCCCTCGCCGCAGTCGCAGAGGACCCAGGCGCCTTCCGCCGCCACCGCCAGCGCCGAGGCGCCGCGCTGCAAGGTCGGCCGGCCCGCCGAGGTGCCCAGTGGAATCAGTCGCAGCCGCATTGCGGGGACACCATACGCAACTCGTGCCAGTTGGGCATTCGGTGCCGGGGAGGCCGACAGTCGGAGTTGCGTATGGTGTCCCCAGATCTCCGGCGAGAGTCGGTGTCCCTGGAACTAGCTTTCGAGGACGATGGCGTGGAGGCCTTGGCCCGAGAGCCGCTGGCCGTCGAGCTGGGCGGAGGCAGAGTCGAGCCGGATTTGCCAGCCGGCGGACGGGAGCTGAACCGACCAGGCGCCGGAAGCGAACGACGCCACCAAAAGGAGTGCGCCGCGTCCGAGGAGCAGCGCCTTCCCCTGCACCTCGGCCTGCACCCCCGCGCGCGCGTCGTCCTGCAGCGCGGGGTGCTCCCGCCGCAATTTCAGCAAGGCGCGATGCCACGCGAGCAGCGCCGCATTTTTCCGCGATCGGTCGAGCTTGCTGCGCTGGAAGGTCTCGGCCGCCTGCGGGTCCGGCACCTCGCCCTGCCAGGCAAACTCCTTGAACTCCTCGCGCCGCCCCTTGCGCACCGCCTCGGCGAGCTGTGGGTCGCCGTGGCTGGTGAAGTAGAGGAACGGCTCCCGCGCGCCCCACTCTTCGCCCTGGAAGTAGAGCGGCGGCGCCGGCTGCAGCGCGATCACCGCCGCCGCCACCCGCGCTCCGTCCTCGCCGACGAGCTCGATCAGCCGCTCGCCGCGCGCGCGGTTTCCGATCTGATCGTGGTTTTGCGCGCAGACGACGAAGTGCCGCGCCGGCAGGTGACCCGCGGGCGTCCCGTGCGGGCGGCCGAAGCTGGGCTTGTGCTGCCCCTGGTAGAACCAGCCGTGCTCGAGCGCCGCCTCGAGCTTGGGCAACGGCTCCTTGAAGTCGCCGTAGTACCCCTGCGACTCGCCGGTGAGGGCGACGTGCAGCGCGTGGTGCAGGTCGTCGGCCCAGCTTCCGTCCAGCCCCTGCTGCTCGATCAGCTTCACCTCGTTCAAGTCGCTCTCGGCGATGACCAGCCCGCCCTCGGCGTGCACCGCCTCCGCGATCTCCTGCAGGATGTGCTTGGACGAATCGTCGAGGATGCCGTGCACCGCATCGAGCCGCAGCCCGTCGAATCCGCCCGCCGAAACCCAGCGGAGCGCATTGTCCACGAAGTAGCGGCGCACCGGCGGAAGCGAGAAGTCGAGCGCGTCGCCCCACGGGGTCTTGTGTCTGGCGGTGAAGTAGGGCCCGAACTCTGCCAGGTAATTTCCCTCGGGGCCGAGGTGATTGTATACCACGTCTAAAAATGCCGACAGCCCCGCCGCGTGCGCCGCCTCGACCAGCCGCAAGAGCCCCGCCGGCCCTCCGTAGGCCGCGTGCGCCGCAAAGGGCGCGACGCCGTCGTATCCCCAGCCGCGGTCGCCGGAGAACGCCGCCACCGGCATCACCTCGACCGCGGTGTAGAGCGACTCCGCGAGCTCGGGCATGAAGCGCGCCGCGGCGTCGGCAGTGCCCTCGGGCGTGAAGGTCCCGAGGTGGATCTCGCAGAAGATCAACTTCTCCAGCGGAACTTTCGGCGACGGGCGGCGCGGAACCATCGCCGCCAGATCCACCACTTCGCTCGGCCCGTGCACGCCCAGCGGTTGCAGCAGCGAGGCGGGGTCCGGCCGCTCGCGCCCGTCCGCGAAGCGATAGAGGTAGCGCGCGCCCGCCCGCACGCCGTCCGCGACGCCGGTGAAGTAGCCGTCGGCCTCGCGCTGCAGGGGCAGGAGCGGCCCGTCGACGATGCGCACCGAGAGCACCTCCGCCTTGGGTGCCCAGACCCGGAACCGCGTGCCGCCTGCGAAAACACTCGCGCCCAGCCACTGCGTCCATGCCATCGCTGTGAGATAGGGCGGAGGCGCGCGCCGCGCCAGCTACCGCGCGGGCTGCGGCTCGAACTTGAACGGATAGGCGATGCGCAGCTTGCCCCCGCCTTGCGGCTTCTCGAACTCCCACTTGCGCACGGCAGAGACCACGCAGAGGAGCAGCTCGCGGTCGGAGATTCCGTCGGCGGAAGCGCCGATGACCTTGCCGCGCGGCCCGATGTCGAAGCGCGCCACCACCTTGCCTTGCAGGGTCGGGCGCTCTTGCAGCCGCTTGGCGTAGCAGTCGCGGACGTCGGAGCTGTTGTCGCGGATGTAGTCGCCGATGGTGCGGCGCTCCTCTCCTTGCGGAGCGGGCGGCGGGGCCTCCTCGGCGGTCTCCTCGGATTCGATGGTCATCGAGGCGGCCTTGGGCCGGGCCGAGCCGTCGCCGCCTCCGCCCTGCGGCATCTGCGCTGCGGGCGGCACAGGGGCCTTGGGCGGATCGGCCGCGAAGGCGCCGGCGGCGAGGACTGCAGCGAGTGCGATGGCGGAGCGTAGTGTCATGACTCGAAGGAGAGCGCCCGCTCGAAGTCGCTGGGGTTCGACGCCGCCGCCTTGGCGACGTCCAGCGTGATGGCGCCCGACTTGTACAGCTCGGAGAGGTGCTGGTCGAAGCTCTGCGTCCAGGAGACGTCGCGGTTCTTCGCCAGGTAGTCGGTGATCTCGTGCGTCCGCTCGGGGTCGGTGATGTATTCCTTGATGGCCTCGGTCGAGACCATGATCTCCGCCGCCACCACGCGCCCCTTGCCCTGCGCCTTGGGCAAGAGCCGCTGCGAGATGGTGCCCTTGAGGTTCTCGGCGAGCCGGTGGCGCAGGGGCTCCTGCGCGTCGGCGGGGAAGGCGTCGCAGAGGCGGCCGATAGTCTTGGCCGCGTCGGTGGTGTGCACCGTCGAGAGGACCAGGTGCCCCGTCTCCGAAGCCTTAAGGGCGATGTCGATGGTCTCGACGTCGCGCATC
>JANXXR010000665.1 GCA_025350525.1 Deltaproteobacteria bacterium | reverse complement strand
GACGAGATCGCCCGGCTGCGCGGCGCGCTCGGCTCCGACGCGCGCGTCGAGCACGTCGGCAGCACCGCGGTGCCGGGGCTTTCGGGAAGGCCGATCATCGATCTGCTGGTGGGCGTCGCCGACCTTTCGCAGCCGCTGCGCCTCTCGGACTACGAGGCCTTCGGCGCCGCGGGCGTTCCGGAGCGGCTCTTCTTCCGCAAGCGCGGGCCGCTCTGCTTCAACGCGCAGGCGGTGGTCCGCGACGGACCCTTCTGGCGCGACGCGCTGCTCATGCGGGACTACCTGCGCGCCCATCCAGACGAGGCGGAGTGTTACGCGCAGGCCAAGCGAGAGGCCGTGCAGTCGGGCGCCACGCTGCTCGCCTATGCGAAGCAGATGGCGCCACGGATCCAGGAGTTGATCCAGCGGGCCCGCACGCCGGCATAGACGGAGCGGCGCGAGTTCGCTATTTTCCGCGCCCCTCATGCGCCTCCTCTTCGCACTTTTGACGCTGGCAACGCTGGCCGCCTGCAAGGACAAGGCGGCATCCTCCGCTCCGGCACGCCCGGAGCCCAACGCACAGGACGTGATCCAAATGGCCAACATTCCGCAGGGCGCAGGCGACCTCTTCGCAATCTTCAAGACCAGCCGGGGCGACATCGTCGTCAAGCTCTTCGACAAGGACGCCCCCAAGACCGTGGCCAACTTCTGCGGCCTCGCCACCGGCGCGCAGGACTGGATCGATCCGCGCACCGGGCAGAAGAGCAAGGCCAAGCTTTACGACGGCACCGCCTTCCACCGCGTCATCCCGCAGTTCATGATCCAGGGCGGCGACCCGCTCGGCACCGGGACCGGCGGCCCCGGCTACAAGTTCGAGGACGAGTTCGGCAGCGGCAAGAAGTTCGACAAGCCCTTCCTCCTCGCCATGGCCAACGCCGGCCCCAACACCAACGGCTCGCAGTTCTTCATCACCGAGGTGCCGACGCCGCACCTGAACGGCCGCCACACCATCTTCGGCGAGGTGGTCAAGGGCGGCGACCTGGTCCCGCAGATCGCCCGGGCCGGCAACGCGCAGACCAAGCTCGAGCACGTCGAGATCCTCCGCAGCGAGAAGGTCCCGTAGTGGCGCACCGGGCTGGCTTCGCGGCCATCGTGGGCCGGCCCAACGTCGGCAAGAGCACGCTGCTCAACCGGCTGCTCGGCCAGAAGCTGGCCATCATCAGCAACAAGCCGCAGACCACGCGGGGGAAGATCCTCGGCGTGGTGACGCGGCCCGATTCGCAGATCGCGCTGGTGGACACGCCCGGGCTGCACACCGCCAAGGGCGGGCTCAACGCGCGCATGGTCCAGGCGGCGCTGCAGACCATCGCCGACGCCGACGTGGTGCTCTTCCTCATCGAGGCGGGTCCGGCGGCCATCGACGCGGCCACCCGCAAAGCGCTGGAGCAGGTGGTGGCGGCGCACAAACCGACCCTGCTGGTGATCAACAAGATCGACATCCTGCCGCGCAAGGCGCTCTTGCCGATCATCGCCCGCTGGAAGGACCTGCACCAGTGGACCGACGTCTATCCGCTCTCGGCGCTCAAGGGCGAGAACGTCGATGGCCTGCTCAACGTGGTGGCCAAGTACCTGCCCGAAGCCGAAGCGATGTTTCCCGCCGAGCAGTGGACCGACAAGCAGGAGCGCGACCTCTGCTCCGAGCTGATCCGCGAGCAGATCCTGCGGCAGACCGGGCAGGAGGTGCCCTACTCGACGGCGGTGCTGATCGAGGAGTTCGACGAGACGCAGCGCAAGACCGGGCCCAAGGGCCTGGTGCGCATCACCGCCACCATCCTGGTCGAGCGCGACAGCCAGAAGGCAATCCTCATCGGCAAGGGCGGCTCCAAGCTGAAGGAGATCGGCATGAAGTCGCGGCTGGAGATGGAGCGGCTGCTCTCGGCCAAGGTCTTCCTGACCACGCACGTGCGCGTCGAGCCGGGCTGGACCAAGAGCGCCAAGGGCATGCAGCGCGCCGGCTACGACGAGCGCTGACGGCGGGCGCGGAGCAGGATGAGGCCGCCCAGGATCTCGCCCGCCACCACATACCCGCTCTGGACCGAGACGCCCAGATGCTCGAGCAGGCTGGTGAAGTGCGCCACCGGAAATCGGACGCCCAGCGCGGGGAAGAAGACGGCCAGCCAAATCGACGAGTCCGGTTCGGCGCCCGTGACCAGCTCGCCGGCGATGTCGAGGGCGAAGTGGGTGGCGACCCCGGCGGCAATGGCCCAGGCCCACGGCCGGCGCGCAATGGCGGCGGCGAGCAGCAGCGTGAGGAGGAAGAGGCCCGCGTGCCCGAAGCTGCGCGTGCCGGTGATGAGCGGCCAGACGCCGTGCAGCCCGTAGTAGAGCGGCTTGTCGATCAGGTCGGGCAACAGGCAGCCCAGATAGAGCCACTTCGGCGGCAGCTTCCGCCGGAGCTTGAAGAGCAGCCGGCTGCCGATGCCGAGGTGGCCGAGGACAAACATGAGGTCCCAACGAGGTCGCTCGGCTGAGCGACGCGCGGCGAGGCGCGGGCCTAGAAGTCGAAGCTGGCCGAGACCACGCCGACGGGCGTGGTGATGTCGGTCTTCTTCGGCTGCGTCACGCCCAAGAGCGCCTGCAGCTGGACGTTGCGCGCCACCATCCACGAGACGGCGGGCCCGGCGGTCAGGTCGTAGTCGCGGGCGTTGGGCGGCTTCTGGGCGGACTTCTCGCTGTCGGAGATCTCCGTCTGGATGCGGCTGTCGAGCCCGGCGCGAACGGCCTCGCTGAAGCGGTAGCCGGCGAAGCCCTTGGCCTCGATGTCGCGCCCGCCCGTGCCGCCGGTCTCGACGCCGAAGACGCCGTTGAGCACCAGCTCGAACTTGCCGAAGCGGCGGCCGGCGGCCACCAGGAACTCCATCTCGCCGCTGGTGTTGGTGGCGGGCGACGAGGAGGCATGCCAGCTGACGCTCTTCAGGCGGGCGCCGCCCGAGAGGTCGATGCCGGCGCTCGACTGCGAGAGAAATTGGTAGCGCACGCGGGCCGAGACGCCGCCGGCGGCGCCGATCTGCGTGTACGCGCCCACGTCGCCGCTCAGGTTCTGGATGGGCGTCCAGCCGATGCTGCCGCTGACGCCGGAGCTGCCGGTGTTGGTCGCGCCGGTGTCGGTCGAGGCGCCCGTCGCGCCGCCGGTGACGCGGACCGTGCCCTGCGCCGGGACCGCGGGCGCATCGGTGAGCAGCGAGTCGCGATCGAGACCCTCGGCGCGGGCGGTGCCGGCTGCGAGGACCAGGGCGGCGAGGAGGGCGAGCGGACGCATGCGGGGCGCCTTTCGAGAGAGGGCTACTCCAGGACGGCCGCCAGAGTGGCGTGACTTCCCGCGGTCGTCAAGGCTCGAACCGAGCCGCCCGGTTGGGCGACGAACAGCGCCGGTCCGGAGCCCTCGTGCAGCTCCGCCTCGAAGACCAGCCGGACCGCGCGGTCAAGCCGCCGAAGTCCTGATTGGCGGCGCGGCGGGTGCCGTCGGGGTCTTCCCGTTGACGAAGGCAGGGTCGCTCTGACATACCCGCTCGCCCGTGGCGCGCAGCTATTACATCCACACCTTCGGCTGTCAGATGAACGAGTCCGACTCGCAGCGCATGGGCGAGGCGCTGGCGCGCGCGGGCTGGCAGCAGATCCTCGCGCCGGACGCCGCCGACCTGGTGCTCGTCAACACCTGCTCCATCCGCGAGAAGGCGGAGGACAAGCTCTTCTCCGCGCTGGGCCGCTACCGCCTGCTCAAGGCGCAGCGGGGGACCAGGATCGGCGTCGCCGGCTGCGTCGCGCAGCAGGAGAAGGAGAAGCTGCTGCAGCGCGCGCCCTTCGTCGACTTCGTCCTCGGGCCCGATCACCTCGACGAAGTTCCGCGGCTGGCGGAGCAGGGCGGCGTCGCCACCGACTTCCTCGACACCGAGGAGTACCTCTTCCCGCAGGCGGATCCGGAGACCAGCCGGGGCCGCGCCACCGCCTTCGTGACGGCGATGAAGGGCTGCGACAACGTCTGCAGCTTCTGCGTGGTGCCCTATACCCGCGGGCGCGAAGTCTCGCGGCCTTATGCCGAGCTGGTGCGCGAGGTGGCGTCGCTGGTGGCGGTCGGCGTGCGCGAGGTGACGCTGATCGGCCAGAACGTCAACTCCTACTCGGGCGGCTGCACCTTCGCCGAGCTGATCCGCCGGGTCGCCGCGGTGCCGGGCCTGTTGCGCATCCGCTTCACCACTTCCCACCCGATGGACCTGTCGCCCGAGCTGACCCGCGCCTTCCACGAGGTGCCGCAGCTGATGCCGCACTTCCACCTGCCGGTGCAGCACGGCGCCGACAGCGTGCTGCAGCGGATGCGGCGCAAGTACACCATCGCCGAGTACGAGCGGCGCATCGCCGAGCTGCCGCGGGACCTCTCGCTCACCAGCGACATCATCGTCGGCTTTCCGGGCGAGACCGAGGGCGAGCACGCGCAGAACCTCGCCTTCCTCGCGCGCACCGCCTTCGACAACCTCTTCTCTTTCCTCTACAGCCCGCGACCGCACACCGGCGCGCTGCTCAAGCTTGCCGAGTGGGGCGAGATCCCGCGTCCCCTGGCACTGCGCCGGCTGGGCGAAGTGCAGGCGCTGCAGATGGCGCGCACCAACGAGCGCCGCCGCGCGCGCCTCGGCGGCGAGGTCGAGGTGCTGGTCGAGAGCCCGGGCTTCGGGCGCTCGCGCGAGAACTGGGCCGTGCATTTTGAAGGCGACGCCGCGGTGGGCGACCTGGTCCGCGTGCGGGTGCAAGGGACGTCGCTGGTGGCCCTGCGCGGCGCGCAGGAGGCGGTGGTGGTCAAGGCGCCCGTCTTCGAGCCGCCGGCGCGCCGCCGCCTCTCGGTCGTCAACGCCTGAATGGCAAAGGCCTGAATGCTCCCCCTCGTCGCGCTCGTGGGCCGCCCCAACGTGGGCAAGTCCACCCTGTTCAACAAGATCGTCGGGCACAAGCTCGCCATCGTCGACGACATGCCGGGCGTGACCCGCGACCGGCAGTACGCCGAGGCGCAGCAGAGCGGCCGCAAGTTCCGCATCGTCGACACCGGCGGCTTCACGCTCAAGAGCGAGGAGCAGCTGATCAAGGCGGTGCGGCAGCAGGCCGAGGGCGCCATCGCAGAGGCGGACGTCATCGTCTTCGTGGTGGACGCGGTGGAGGGACTGGCCGGCGCGGAGCAGGAGCTGGCGCAGCTGTTGCGGCGCGGCGGCAAGCCGGTGCTGATCGCCGCCAACAAGATCGACTCCAACAAGCGCCAGGCCGCGCTCGACCTGGCCGAGCTCTACAAGACCGGCTTCGACATCTTTCCCTTGAGCGCCGAGCACGGCCGCGGCGTCGACGAGCTGATGGACGCCATCATCGAGAACCTGCCCGCGCCCACCGAGCAGGAGGACGAGAAGCCGGCCATCCACCTGGCGGTGTTGGGGCGGCCCAATGTCGGCAAG
>JANXXR010000660.1 GCA_025350525.1 Deltaproteobacteria bacterium | reverse complement strand
CCTGCTTGCGGACGGCGGCGGGCAGCGTGCGCTCGATGCGCAGCGCTCCCAGCCGCTCGGCGAGCGACCACGGCGAAGACGGCCGCACGCGCGCGCTGCTGCGCACGTACACCGCGCCCGAGGTGGCGACGCCGGCGAGCGCGAGCAGGATGGACAGCGCGGAGCGCATCAGTAGTCCCGGCGCCGCAGGCTGAAGAAATAGAACACCTGGTTCTCGACCGTGGGCGTGAGCGCGACCTCGAAGACGCCCTCGGCGCGGCGGGGGACGTCGGACGGGTCGGTCAGGTCGGCGACCCGCTCGTAGATGCGGCCCAGCTGTGGATGGCGGCCGAGGCGGGTGACGTTCTCGCTGCCGTAGCGGAAGGCGTGCGCGCTGGCGATGGAGACGAGCGTGCCGGCCTCGGGCTTCCGGTGCAGGGTGAGCTTGACGCCGAGGTGCGCGTCGCAGCTCGAGAGCGTGAGCGCGGTCGGCGACTCCGGCTTGTCGAGCGTGATCTCCTGCGGACCTTCGTCTCCTTCCGCGCGCGGCGTGCAGAGCGGGCCGTCAAACTGGCCGGCGGGCGCGTCGCTGCGAAGCTTCGCCAGCGCGTCGCAGGCCTCCTGCGCGCAGCGGTCGAGCTTGTGCACCCAGGCTTCGGAAAAGCCGAAGGGCGGCGGGAAGTCGAGCCCGCGCCCGTCGTCGGCGGCGGGCGCGGCGAGGTCGGGAGCGCGAAGCCCGAAGAGGCGGCGCACCGAGGCGGCCACCTCCTCCGGACACTTACCGCCGCGCACCGGGCACAGGCGGTTGGCAGTCGAGTGCCGGTCGAGTGCAGAGCGGAAGGCGTCGCGCAGCCGCCGGCGCACCTCGCGGGCGGAGACGCCGCGCCCGTCGCACATCATCGGCCGCGGCAGGAACTCGAGCAGGTGCGTGCCGCCTTCGACGAAGATCTTGTAGCCGACCACCGACGTCACCCGCCGTTCGATGGTCTCGGGCGCAAACAGCCTGCAGAAGAGGGCGTCGGTGCGGGCGGAAACGGCGCGGGCGATCTCGTCGTTCTGGCGGCGCGGGTCGGCCTCGGCATAGATGGACTCGAGCTGCTCGGCGACCGGGCCCAGCTCCTTCTGCTCGAGGCCGGCGAAGAGCGCGTCCACGTCGGCAGTCAGCGGCTCGCAGAGAATTGCGCGCGCTCTCTTCAGGGTCTCGCGCGCGCCGGTCACTTCCGCCGCAGAGCCGATGCGCAGGCGCTGCTGTACGCCCGCGCCGAGCAGGAAGGCCACCGCGGCCGCCTCGGTCATGCGATCGCGGACCGGCGCTCCTCCGAGGACGCCGATGCACTTGCGCCCGTGCGGTGCGGCGGCGAAGGCAGCGACGCGCAGCGCGGCTGGCTGCGAAGCTCCCGGGATCGGCAGCGACGTCCCCGGCGCCGGATCGACCCACGCCAGTCGCGCTTCGGCGTCGGCCACGTCGCGGATGCGCGGGAGCAGCGCGGTCCGGTGAAACAACGCCGCGTCGTCCGGCGCGAGCGCGAGCGCGATCCACTGCGCGGCGAGCGTCTTGTCCTCCGCCGGCAGCTCCGCCGCCTGCGCCGCGAGCTCCAGGTGCTGGATGGCGCTGTGCATGCGGCGCAGCCCGGGCCAGCGTCCGTGGGGAAGCGGGCCGATGGCTTCGTCGATGGCCTTCCACGACTTCACCACCTGCGCCGCGTCGGGAAGCTCCGGACGCTCGCCCGCATAGAAGGAGGCGCGCGCGCCTTCGAGCTGCGCGACCGCGCCCTCGACGGCGGCCACCGCCAAAGGCAGCGCGACGCCGCAGCGCTTTCCCTCCGCGGTGAGCGCGGCGCCCAGCTCGCGCAGCGCGGCCGAGGGATGGTCGCCGCGGGCCGCCGCCTGCTTCGAGAAGGCCGCGTCGATCTCCGCCGCCTCTTGCAGCGCGCGGGTGAGGAACGCATCGAGCCCCACCAGGGCGCCGAACAGCCCCGACAGCTCGACGTCGACGCGGCAAATCGTGCACGACGAGCGCGGCCAGTCCGAGGGTGCGCGGCGCGGGCGCTGCAGCACGACGGTCAGGTCGCGGCGCCCCGGCATGAGCTGCAGCACCTGGTCGAAGGCTGGCGTCTCCTCGCTGTCCACTTCGAGCACGCCGGGAAACCGCGGCGCGCGCACCAGCACGCGCAGCTTGCCGGCCACTTCCGGCAGGTCGCGGATGGTGAGCCGCAGATCGGCCAGCTCGCCTTCGAGCGGCACCTGGATCTCCTGCGAGACGAGGAGGCTCTCGCAGCGCGCGCCCTCGGGCGGCTGCGGCGCGTTCGTCGACTGCGAGAAGGACTGCCGCGGCACCGAGGCGCAGCCGCTCGAAGCCAGCAGCAGGAGCAGGAGCAGCGCGGCTCCCAGCACGGCGAGCGGCGCCCGATGGCGCAGCCGCCAGCCGCGCTTCCAGGGATGCTGGTCGGGCTCGAGCGCGAGGCGCCAGATGGTGATGAGCCAGCCCACGCGCGCGAGCTCGTCCGCGAGGTGGCGAGCGACCGGCCGCGCCACCACGATGCGGCGGTGGATTCCGGGCGTCGGCGTCTTTTCGACGGCTCGCATGCGCGATCAGCCCTGCGAGAGGAGCTCGGAGGCCTCGAAGATGCGCTGCAGCTCGGCCGGCAGCAGCGGCCCGGCCTGCCCCGCGAATTCGGGCGTGCAGGGGCGCACCGTCTCCGGGAAGCCCCGCGCCGAGTGCCGCGCCTCGATGGTGCGGCCGGAGAACTGCGTCCGTTCGGGCTCGCTGCGGCGGCGGTTGTGCGCCCGCTCGACCGCAGCGAAGACCGACAACGGATGCGCGCGCGGGTGGAGCGAGGCGAGCGATTCCAGATCCATCGCCACCGCGCCCTCTTCGTCGCGCGCGCCGACC
>JANXXR010000628.1 GCA_025350525.1 Deltaproteobacteria bacterium | reverse complement strand
GAGGGGACCATCATGACTTCTTGCCGTCGCGGGTTCGCGATCGTCGCGCTTCTTGTCGCCGGAGCCGGCGAGGCGGCGGCTCGCCACAAGCAGGTGGTGAGCGGCTACGCCGTGCCGAAGGAAAACACGGCCGGGCCGGTCCCTGCGGATCGCATCATCCATCTCAACATCGGCGTCGAGCCGCGCGAGAGCGCGGCGCTGGCGAAGCTCGCCAACGACGTCAGCGATCCCAAGAGCGATCAGTTCCAGAAATTCCTCACGCTCGAGCAAGTGAAAGCGCGCTTCTCTCCGACCGAAGCCGACTACAAGAAGGTGATCGACTGGGCGAAAGCGAGTCACCTCACGGTCGAGGGAGAATTCGGCAATCGCCTCTTGCTCAGCGTGAGCGGAAAAGCTTCCGACGTTCAGAACGCGCTCGCCGTGACGCTCAGCCTGGCCAGGCGCGCCGACGGGAGCGAGTTCTACAAACCCGATCGCGCACCGTCGCTCGACCTCGACGTCAAGGTCTCCCACGTCTCCGGAGTCGACAACCTCTACCTCCCCAGACACCACGGCGGATCGCTGCCCAACTGGAACGCCTACGGCGCGCACGATCTGCGCCGCGCTTACGCCTCCAACTGCTGGGGGCTCCACGGCGTCAACGAGTCGGTCGGTCTCACCGCCTTCGGCGGGTACAACCACGCCGACATCTTGGCGTACCAGTCGTTCAACACTATCCCCAGCAGCGTGTCGCCCGGCTGCGGCGCCGGGAACGCGAGCTCCGGTCCGTGCCTCAACGACGTCATGGTCGCGGGCTTCAACGGCACGATCAACACGTTTTCCGACGAGGCCACCATGGACGTCGAGATGGCGGTCGCGATGGCGCCCTGGATGCACCAGGTGACCGTCTTCGAGTCCAATCCAGCGACCGACGCGTGCGGCGATGCGCTCGTCGCCGCAATGGCGAGCGCGACCGGCATCAAGCAGTTCTCCACCTCGAACGGCGTCTGTTACGACTCGAGCATCAAGAGCAACCTCGACATGATGGCGGCGATGGGCGAGACGTTCTTCGCCTCCTCGGGCGACGCGGGCGGCGCGAACAATCTCGACAACGGCACCTTCTACGCAGTCTGGGCCAAGAAGCAGATCGACGTCGGCGGGAGCGTCCTGACGATGAACGGCCTCGGCATCAGCTGGTCCGCCGAGGACGCCTGGAAGAACAGCGGCGGCGGCGTTGAGACGTACACCATGACGCCGGCGACGTGTCCGATGGGCTGCACGCCGGGAAACGCCGGCTGCTCACCTTGGTGCATCCCGCCCTGGCAGAACAACATCGGCCCCAATGCCTCGACGCAGTTTCGCAACGACCCGGACGTGGCGATGCCCGCGCTCAACGTCTATTGCAAGCTGGCGTCGGGCCCGACGGCATGTTGCGGAACCAGCATCTCGGCCCCTCTGTGGGCCGGGTTCATGGCGCTGATCAACGAGCAGCGCTGCCACAACAATGCGGCGAACTGCGCGACCGGCGCCGGGTTCATCGCTCCGCTCCTCTACGACATCGGGCGAAGCGCGGTGGTTTCGACGAGCTTCCACGACATCGCCACCAACTCGAGCGATGCGACCTGCCCCTTTCCCGGCCAGTCGCTCGCGGCGGGAACGGGCTACGATCATGCGACCGGCTGGGGCTCGCCCATGTGCGGCCTGGTGGCGCAGTTCGCCTGCACGACATGCAACGGCGTGACTCCGTCGCCGGGAACGCCGCCCTCGGCGAACTGCATCAACTTCGAGGCGGACTCCAACAACTGCGGAAGCTGCGGCAACATCTGCCCGGGCAACCTCATCTGCACCGCGGGCCAATGCCTTCCACCGGGGACCGTCGGCGACACGCACATCACCACGCTCGATGGGCTCTACTACGACTTCCAGGCGTCGGGCGATTTCCTCCTCATCGCCACGAGCCCCGCGTTCGTCGTCCAGACGCGCCAGGTGTCGGGCGCGCCCACCTGGCCCAACGCTTCGATCAACCGCGCGGTCGCGATGAGGGTAGGGCCCGACCGGATCGGGTTCTTCCGCGATCCGGATCGCGTCGTCGTCGAGGGAAAACCCGCCGCGATCGACGACGGAAAGTCGCTCGCGCTCCCCGGAGGCGTCACGATCTCCCGCGCCGGCACGCTCTACACGGTGTCGAGCCTCGCCGGCGAGACGGTTCGGGTCGGGATGCATCCCGGATACATGAACGTGATCGTCGGGCTCGGGTACTCGCCGGGCGGCGCGGCGCGCGGACTGTTGGGCAACGGCAACGGGCGGCCCGACGACGACCTCCTCGCGCGCGACGGGAAACCGCTGGCGCTGCCCGTCTCGTTCGCCGATCTCTACGGCGTCTACGGCGAGAGCGTGCGCGTCGATGCGAAGGACTCTCTCTTCGGCGAAGAGAAGGGAGTCGAGTCCGCGCCGCCGGCGAGGCCGTTCTACGCGAGCGATCTCGACAACGCGGACTACGAGAAAGCGCACGCGGCCTGCGTCGCCGCCGGGATCAAGGTGGACGCGCTGCTCGACGCCTGCACGCTCGACGTCGCGGTGATCGGCAACCCCGAGGCGGCCGGTTCGTTCGTCGCCGCGCCCGCGCCCGCAGTGGTGATGCAGCCCGGCCAGCACCCGAGGCGAACGGGTTGCAAGGGCTGCTCGTCGGCGGGTGAGAGCGGGTTCCTTGCGCTAGCGTTCGCGACGCTGCTGGCTGCTCTTGCGAGGGGGACCCGATGTCCGCGAGCACGATCATCGAAGTCGTGATCGGTCTTGTGCCGGATCGAACATGCTGAAGACCCAGACCTGGCCGCCGGTGTCGGCGGCGACCATCGCGTCGAAGCAATAGCGAGCGCGTGACTCACGGGGCGTTGTCGATGCAGTCCGTGCGCGGGCGGCACATCACGGTGCCGAGTTTCTCGACGGGCGGCACGTGATTCGGGTGGCCGGGGCAGCACCAGTAGCCCGGTTGGCACCCGGGGCCGCCGGCGCAATGGCAGCGGCAGGTCTCCGGGTCGAGCTCGCCCGAACAGCACGTCCCCTGCTGACATGTCGAAAAGGGCGGCCGGCATCCCGAGTCCGCCTGGCAACCCGCGCCGACCCGCGCAAAACACTTGCCGACCGTCACGTTCTCGCTCGCCCCGGCGGAC
The DNA here is from genome assembly GCA_025350525.1 of Deltaproteobacteria bacterium. Taxonomy (GTDB): domain Bacteria; phylum Myxococcota; class Myxococcia; order Myxococcales; family 40CM-4-68-19; genus 40CM-4-68-19. Next base: position 32,089 of record JANXXR010000628.1, on the reverse strand, counting down.
GCAGGCGCCCGGGTCTCCGCGCAGGCCATGATCAATGCAGCGATAATCAGAAATCTCATATCGACCTCACGGCGAGCCCGGGCCGCAGCCCGGCGCGGAGCTGCATGGGCAGCAGATCAGTTTGTTCTTGGTCGGCCCGCAGACCAGGTGACCCTCTTCCAGCGCGGGGTTGTTGCAGATGCAGAAGTCGCCCTTGCCGTGGCCGGTCCCGCCGATCGGCAGCGGGTTGCACCCGCCGCACTCGTTCTTCACGCCCTTGTTCGTGTCGCAGATGACGGCACTGTCGCCGACGCAGCTCCACTTGCCGCACTGTCCGTTCTCGACGCACGGCAGACCCGGCGGGTGCGGGAGCTGTCCATTCCCGCCGCACCCGTTCTTCGGTTTCTCCGCGTCGCTCCAGCCGGCCCACACGTGCATGTGAAACGTCCCCGGCGAGCTCTGGCTGAAGCAGCTCTCGCGCGAGTCGGCCCACGTGGCCACCACCGCATTGGAATAATAATCGAGAAACGCGCCGCCGATATATTCGCCGAAATAGCCGTTGGGATCGCCCTTGAACTGGCATGGATTGAAATAATCGCCGATATTCGGGTCGGTCGCCGGCCCGGGCCCGTTGTCCTTCGAAACCAGGCGCAGCGGGGCGCTCCAGGTTATTCCCGCGTCGGTGCTGACCACCCCTTCGATGCCGGTGCGCGTGCGCATCTCGTCGGTGATGTTCATCCCCTGCTGGCCGCGATAGGGCTGCGTGTACCAGACGATCCCCACCCGCTGATCGATGAACGCGCCGTCGGGGACCTTGCCGACGAAGGCCTGCGGCTTCAACTCGTACATCCCCAGCCGCGGCTGTCCTTCGATCGGCTGGGGCTGCATGTCGACCGTACCGCAGCTATCGAGATCGCCTTTGTGATTGGCCGCGTCGCACGTGTCGGCGCTGCCCAGTCGGAATTGGACGATCTCGTTGTGGCTGTTCTCACCCTGGACGGTGGCGGTGCGCTGCGCCACCAGCAAGACGTAGTCGCCGAACTGATCGGCGCCGGCGGCGAGCGACATGCCCAGGCCGCCGCGATCGAAATCCTGCGCGAACGTCCCCGCCTGCAGATTCTGCGCGGCGAGATCCGACTCGCCGATCGGATCCGTCACCGACAGGACGCGCACGAACGAGCCGCCCGCGGCCAGCGCCGCAGCGTCGGCGCGATACACCTCGAAGTGGACGACCTGGCAGTATGCGACGCGCAACGTGAGATAGAAGGTATGGAGCGTCGCGGCCACCTGCGGATGCAGGATGGGGGATGCGCCGCAATTGTTCGGCGGCGTCGCGATCGTGGCCGGCAAGACGTCGTGGATCCCGCCGTTGTCGGGCGGAATCGTCATTCCTCCATTATTCCGCACATTGGATAATACCTTGTATTGAATGCCGGCCCCGTGCCATGCGACCAGCGCGACATTGCCGTCGCCGGTGACGGCGACCTTCGGCCCGTCGGGCAGCGACTGCTGCGGGCCGTAGGCGATCACCGGATCCTGGAACGTCACCCCGCTGTCCATCGAGCGCGCGACGGCGAGATACCATGGCGGGCCGAACCGCTTCAGCCCGGTCTGGCCGATGCTGACGTAGAGCGCGACGCTGGGCGAATTGGGATCCTTGCTGTTCCACCCGGCGATCCACGGATCGCCGTGCAGCGCGTTCAACCCCGCATTCTTGAGCGCCTGGCTCGCGACGATCTGCGTCTGGCGCGTCCAGGTCTTTCCGTTGGGCGAGGTCGCCCAGCCGCTCGTGGACTTGAGACCGTTCGGGTCGTATTGCCAACTGATCCCGTCGGGGATCGCCGTGTTGGTGTCGTCGTTGAACGTTACCATGAAGCGGCTGACGGGCGATCCGTTCTCCGTGTGATCGATGCGCAAGAGCGATGTCTCCGCCTGCGGCAACTTGCGCGTCGCATCCTGCTGGTTGGGCGGAGACGTGACGGGCGCGTTGTGAACGCAGGCCGCCACGATCAACGCGAAGGCCGCGCGCCTCACCGTTCCTGAGCGTTTCATGTGCCCCCCTTGGAACGAGGCCGACGCTGTCATTTCGGGCAACGCTCGCCAATGGCGTGCAATCGTGCACGGCCAGCGACCTGGCCGACCAGGCTCGATGGCTGACCCCTCCGGATCCGGCCTGATTGAGTTTTCGTCCATCGCGTGTGCTGCAATACCGGCAGGAGGGGAAGCCATGAATCGAGGGCTATTCGCAGCGGCCGCATCGATCGTCCTGTCGTCGTCGCTGGCGCCCGGCGCAACGGCCGCCGAACCGAAGGCGCCGAAACCCGGCGGCAAGGAGTCCGCCGTCGAGGCGAAGCGGCGCGCGAAATGGCAAGCGGACATTGCGAAGGTGCCGCTGTCGAAGAAGAAGGGCTGCTTCAAGGCGGAGTACCCGAAGATGGAGTGGCAGGAGGTTCCTTGCGGCGCGCCGTCGAAGTATCCGAACCCGGCGAGCGGCACGCCCAGACCCGATATCGTGGGGAATGGCAATGACATCTTGATGCTGGTTCCCGCAGCGCCGCCCGGCTTGCTCATCTCCTCGGTGGTGGGGAGTTTCGACAGCGTCACGCCGGCGAACGTGACCGAGTCGGGGACGTGGAACGGGGTCAACACCGCCAACGCTTTCACGCTGCAGATCAATACCCAGTTCTTCACCACGCCCGCCTGCAACAACGTCCCCGGTTGTCAGGGCTGGCAGCAATTCATCTACTCGCAGAACCAATGCGGGGGTCCCTGCGTGTTCATGGAGTACTGGCTGCTCAACTTCGGGCCGCAGTGCCCCGCGGGCAATTGGATCCAGTCGGGCAACAGCTGCTGGTTCAACAGCGCCAACTCCCCCGCTGCCGCCGTCACTGCCGCACAACTGCAGGGCACGACGCTGACCGCCACGGCCGGAGCCGCAAATGACACCGTCGTCTTGACCTCGCCGGGCGGCAACGCGAATGCGATCGCAAACGACAACGTGCTCACTCTGTCGCAGCAGTGGAACCAGGCCGAGTGGAACATCTTCGGCGACTGCTGTCTGACGCAGGCCAACTTCGCGCCCGCCCCGACGACTATCGTCCCGAGGATGGTCGTGACGGACGCTTCCCGTACCGCCCCCGGCTGCCAGGTGGGGGGGTTCACGGGTGAAACGAACAACCTCAACTTCGGACCGAACGCTCCCGCGGTCTCGGGCCCCGGGCCGGCGCTCTTCTTCACGCAGAGCATCGCGGGCGGCCTGGTCGGCTGCGCCGCCGCGACGAGCATCGGCGACACGCACCTGACGACGTTCGGCGGCACGCTCTACGACTTCCAGGCGTCGGGCGACGTGATCCTGGCCAAAACACAGAGCCCCGAGTTCGTCGTTCAAACCCGGCAGGTCTCGGGTGCGCCGAATTGGCCGAACGCGACCGTCAACAAGGCGGTGGGGATGAAGCTGGGCAAGACCCGCGCCGCGCTCTGCCTGCCGCCGCTGGGCCTCGCCATCGACGGCAAGCCCACCCAGGTCGAGGACGGCAAGGCGCTCGATCTGCCCGATGGCGCGGCCGTCGCTCGCCACGGCAATGTGTATCTGTTCAGGGACGCGGCCGGCGACATGGTCCGCGCCGAAATCAACGATCCGTACATCAACGTCGCGGTGGGACTCGGCCGTTGGCCGAACACGGTGCACGGTGTGCTCGCCAATGCGGATGGGAACGTCAACAAGATCGCGGCGCGCGACGGCGTCAAGCTGACCGCGCCGTTCCCCTTCGTCGAACTCTATCACCACTACGCCGACAGCTGGCGGGCGACGCAGGCCGAGTCGCTCCTCTCTCCCTGCGGCGAGGGGAAACCCGAACCCGGGCTTCCGCAGAAGCCTTTCTTCGCGAAGGATCTCCCTCCCAAGGCGTTCAAGAGCGCGCTGGCCATTTGCAAAGCTGCCGGCGTGAAAGTGAAGCCTTTCCTCGACGCCTGCACGCTCGACGTCGCGGTCATCGGCAACGAATCGGCGGCGAAGGTGTATGTGGGCCTTCGGCCCCCGAAGCGCGTCGGGGATGCGGTTTCGGGCCGCCGCGATCAGGACCACGACAGGGACGACGAACGCGAGAAAGAGAAGAAATGACCTGAAGTCACTTCAGCTCCTCCAAGACCCTCCCGTGTTGGCTACAAATCCCGTCCGCACGATGAGATCTGGAGCACCACACGTCAAGCGACACGCCGGTAGTCGTGATGAAGCCCACCCGAGTACCGGAACCGCGTGGACGCGGCCCTTCGTCTCGAGAGGCCGTGGAGTCGGCTGCCGGTGCCCGAGAGCTTGGTGCGGACGCGCTTCGTTGTAGAAGCGGACGTACTCGGTGACGACGCGCCGGAGGTGATTCTCACTGAGGATGAGAACGTGGTCGAGCACCTCTCTGCGGAGCGTACCGGCGAAGCGTTCAGCGAAGGCGTTCATGTCCGGCGCGTGTATCGCCGTGCGCACCACGCGCGTCCCAGACGATCTGAATACGCCTGCGAACCGAGCGCCGAGCTTCGTGTCGTGGTCGCAGACGACAACCTGCGGCGCGCGGTCCATGGTGGCGTTCCTGGCCTGCTGCGCGCACCACTCGTCGGTCGGCGCATACGTCACCGCAACGTGGAGGATCGTTCGCCGACGCAGGTCCAGGAAGAAGAGCACGAACATGTACCGCTGAATCGTTCGCTTACAGACGCGGATGCCTAGCTTGAGCAGCTCGCCACGGATGCGCTCGGCATCCCCAGCGTGGGTTACACCCCGCCATCTCGCGGATGAGCGCGGCACGCGTCGTCGGCGGTCGACCGGACCGCCGAGAGCGACGCCGCCAGAACGCGCGGAATCCTGCGCGATGCCAGCGAAGAATGGTCGCGGGCTGAACGAGCAGGGTTGCTCCACGCCAAGCTGGCGCGACTCGCGCGGCGAGAACAATCGTGAAACGCTGCCAGGGCGTCCACCGGACGCGACCGGCAACCTTCCGCTCGGCGGCGATGAGCTGCTGTCGAAGAAGCGCGTTCTCTGCAACCAGTTCTACGCGACGGCGAACGAGATCCGCGGCCAGCCCGGAAACGAACCGAAGAAGGTCGATCATGTGTCGAGTCTTACATCGTCTTCGCGCGGATGGAATTTGTAGCCAGGACGCGCTTGCCTTCGAGAAATGCCTTCACGAATTGGAGATCCGGACTGACCCGCCTCGTGCGCTACGCGCCGGATGCTTTCGCGAGGACCTCGTCGAGCCCGCGCGCCACTATGGTGCGAAGGCGCTTCGAGGGAATGCACCGCACCCATTCCCGAGCGGCACTCCGCTGGAATCCTCGCGGCAACTCGAGCTCGGGCAGCGCCGCGAAGAGCCGGCCTCGCGTCGGCGAAAGATAGAGGAAGTCGACCAGCGCCTTCTCGGGTACGGCAAGCTTGGTGCCCGAGTCGAGCACTTCGAATCCGTCGAAGAACGAAGGCTGGACGTGGTGAATGCTGTAGGTGCCGAGCGCGGTCTCGACACGCGCGCTCCGGGCCAGCGAGACCAGGTAGATCATCGAAGGTATCTGCTCGATCATCCCGTGTTGATAGAGCGCAGTCTGGAGCGACAGGTAGGCGGGGTAAGGAGCGGTCACGTACTCCGCCAGCGCGAGCCGATCCGGTCGCTCGGCCAGGGCCCATACTCCCTTTCGTAAGGGAGTCACCAGGCCGGCGTGGCCAAGTCGTTTCAGCATGTGGCTGGTCGCGGTGCTGGAGAGCCCAAGCACCGCTGCGACGTCGGCAGTTGTCGCCCCAGGAACGCGCAGGCTCTTCAGTCGGCCAAGTGCCTCGCTCGCGTTCATCGCGGCGCCTTCTCGAGAAATTCGACAACTATCGACTGGAGCGCATCCCAGGCCTCGCGAGAGCCGAGTGCTTCGATTTGGTCTGGCTTCAAGTAGGAGACGACTTGGGCCTTGTAGTCGTCATAGGAGACTTCCATGCAGCGCGCGATCGCCTTCGGCGCCTGCGCGCGCGCGGACCGAAGCACTTCGGCGTTTCCCCCTGCTTTCGCGACGAGCACGCTCAAGTCGAACACGTCCCGCGCCTGAACCGTACTGCGGTGGATGAGAGCGGCGACCTTCTGTCGTATCGCCACCGCGAGCGGATAGTGCGGAGCGAGCACCGGCATCAGCCCGTATTCGGCGAGCACGCTCGCGGCGACGGACTCGACCTTGGAGTCCTCCTTCGTTCCCAGGCGGGAAAACTCGATCTTGGTATGAAGCGGCAGCGAGCGCTCCTCTGCGGAGAGCGCGACCTTCCAACGCTGGGTGGTCTCAGTTTGCTTGGGGGCGCTGGTCTCGACCACCGCGATGCCGCGGCTCCTGAGTGGAAGCGCGAGCGCCGGCCCGCCCAGGATTCTGGTGACCTTCTCCTTGAGGACGTGAACCGGCAGCCTTGCGACATCGAGATCGATGTCCCCTGAGTAGCGGACGCTGTCGAAAAAGAAGCGCAGATTGCATCCACCCTTGATGGCGAAGCGGTCCTTGTCCGGCCCCGAGCAGAGCAGCCGGACGAATTGAAGGTGGAAAAGCTCGACGATCTGCCGGTCCGAGAGCACGAGTCAAGACAACATGAAAGTGAAATTAGTGTCAAGTAGCAGTATTGTAAATATCTTGTTTTCGAGCGGATCTTGCTCGCTCTACTGACGCCGGACTGACGCTTTTCGCAGCATTTAGCGTGGACCCGCGCGACCACGCTAGAAACCTCTCTGAATCCGGAGCGTTTCTTGGAGCGAGCGAACCGACGACCTTCGCCTTGCGCGACTCGTTAAAGAGAAAGGCCCGGCTCCAAGCAAAGTGCTTGAGATCCGGGCCTTATTGGAGCGGAACACCGGATTCGAACCGGCGACCTTCGCCTTGGCAAGGCGAACAGAGCACGTCACCATCCGTCTCCGATCCTCACCAACCGTCACCAACCGAGCCAAACCATTCGAGTCCCCGGCCGCCTGCGGAGGAGCTTCCTCACCAACCATCACCATCGGTGCACAACCGTTGTGTTCCACAGGTGTTCCAAGGCGGCGCGAGGCCGCTCGACGTCGCTCAGGTCGCGGTGCTTCTGGGCTGGACGAAGGATGCCGTTCGCGCGGCCTGCCAGCGCGGAGATCTCGAGCATGTGCGTGACCACCTCAACGCCTACCGCATCCCTTGTTCGGCCGTTGCGGCGGCCGGCATCTCGAGACAGAAACGAGCGTTAGCCGGAAATGCCAGTGGCAAATGAGGGCAGTCCAGCCCGAGAAACAACACTGCAACGGCCCTCGAGTTCTGCAAGCTGGCGGGTGAGGAAGCATAGCGCGTTCTCGAACGGATCATTCTGGAAAGTCTACTGCGACGCAGGTACGCGTTCCCAGAAGCCGTTCTTTTCTTCCCATCCGTACCGCGGCTTCCCGTCCACCTTGTGAATTGTCATGTCGGACATTTCGAGTTTTCCGTCCTTCTCCTTTTCGAAGAAGTCGACGTCGACGAGATGACCATCCTTCGGTTTGAAGTCGCTGCACGCGAAATACGTGTGCGGGTCGAGTTGGGAAAGCCGTTCGCGATGGACGTGGTCGAGCTTCAAGAGCCAGGTCTTGTGGGTAACCTTGTCGTTGAGCGCGAGGTAGCCGCCGCCGGCCTTTTCCTTGACCGCAACGTCCCGCGAGATGGCAAGCTCGAGTTCGTCGATCGAGAGCTTCTTTGCCCCGCTCTCGCCGCTCTTCTCCTCGTCCCCCTTGGGATGTTCCTGGGCATAGAGCGTACCCGCCGTCGCAATCGTAAGCACCGCCAGGGCCGCCTTGAACCATTTGATGACCTCGATCTCCTCTTCCGGATTCGGGTGAAGGCACGATACTGAAGTTCTCTGGTCCCTGATAGTCTCGACAGCCGATGGCGACGACGGATCCCAGCGGCTGTGGATGTGTGAGCCCGGTCGAGCACGGCGCCGATTGTTACTGCGCCGTCTCGCCTCTCATCCATGCGCTCGGCAAGCGGCACGCTCTATCGGTCATCTCCTTTCTCGGCGGCCACGAGAGAGTGCGCTTCAGCGAGATTCAGGAGCGCTTTGCGGGTCTCTCGTCCTCGACGTTGGCCGCGCGGCTGCAGGAGCTCCTGGAGAGCGGGCTCATCGCGCGCAGCCCCTTCGAGGAGCAAAACAAGGTCGAGTACCGTCTGACTCCGCGCGGCCGCGCGCTGCAGCAGTCGCTGACAGCCCTGTTCCCAAGGCCGCGCTGAGGGCGGTCACCTCATGCTGCTCGTGTCCTTGGGCTTCGCGTCCGTCGTGAAGGACGCGAGCAGGATGTAGTTCATGCCCTTGAACTCTGTCAGCGACCCGTGCGCGACGACCGTCGCGCGCCCGCTCGCTCAAGTGCCTGTCAGCTTCTGCAGCTCGGCGAGCTTGTCGTTGGGGAGCACAGCCGCGACGTGATGATTTTCCTTGTCGTAGAGCATGGTGTTGCATTCCTGGCCAATGCCCCAGCTGCAGGCGCCGCAAATGGCCTTGCCGGTGAAGTCAGCCTCCACGGCGGCCGGCAGCGGCACCGTGCCCTTGGGCAATTTCGAAGCAGTGGGGGAGGACGCCGTACTGGCGGACTGGGTCCGGCGCGACATCACCAGCGCGCCGCCGCCCACCACCAGCATTGCCGAGGAGAGGACGACGAGCATCGTGACTCTGCGATCCATTCGAATCTCCCTCTAGGGAATCACGAAGATCAGCATGCCGCACGCCACGGCCAGCATGGTGAGCGCGGCGGTCCGCGCGCCGGTGGCGGTGGCTCCTGTGCCGGGAGCGAAGAGCGCCAGATACAGCGTCGCCCCTAGCGAAAGCAAACTCGCAGCCGCGAACTGCGGCTTATACGGGGCGAGCCCGATTCAACCGGGCTGGAGCAGCCCCATCGCGGCGAGGAAGTTCAGCCTCTCGCAGCAGTGAGTGGTGGCCACGAAGGCGCTTCCCAGAGCCGCGAGCGCTCCCATGCCGATGAAAATGTTGCGTCGCATGGGCGGACCGTAGACGCGCGCAATCAAGGAAGTCAAGGCGTCTCCGGCGCGTGGGCATGGCAGTCGGCAGCCCCGTTCGGGCTCGTGCGGCAGTCGCAGTTCGGATCATTGCACTCGCCGTGCGCCTGGCCGACCAGCCCTGAAAAATCCTCGACGAAACGTCGCGCGGCCTCACCGCGTCCCACGTCCGTCAAGCTGAACCGGCCTCCGGCATCGCCGACGTCGCCTCGCTGGACGAGCCGGGACAGGATGACCTCCGCCTCCGCCTCCTGACGCGCGAGGAACCGCGCGATGCCCGAGAGCGTCGCGCTGGCTTCCAGCCCCTCGCCTTCCATCCAGAAGAGCAGCTCCAGCATCTCGTCGAGTTGTGCGATGTCGTTGCTCATGGGCGCCTCGCAAGCTCGATCACCTGCGTCACCGCGCGGTCCAGCGCGGCGCTGACGGCTGGCGACAGGGTCAGGCACAACTCGTCCACTTCATGGGGCTCACAACCCACCATGAACACCTGCCGCGGCAGCACGCCCAGCGCTTGCGCGACGGACAGTGCAGCCTTGGGGACGGCGAGGTGCAGATCAATCTCCGTCGCCCGCTCCACTCCCTCGACCTCCAGCACATAAAGCTGCCCCGCCGCGCCGCCCCGAGCAATGGCGTCCACCACGATCAGCCGATCGTACCCGGCAATCAGGACCTGCGCCATCTGCAAGCCGCCGGTGCCCACCTCGAGGATCTCCACTCCCTCGCAGGGTTTTTCCTTGAGCCGCTGGCAGACGGCGATGCCGAAGCCATCGTCGCCCCGGAGCTCGTTTCCGAAGCCGGCAACCAGCGTGCGCATCAGGAGACTCCCAGCGCAACGAGAACGGCGCCATCCTCGATGCGCACCGGGAAGACGCGGATGCCCTCGGCCGCCATGTCGAGCCGCTTGCCGGAGCGGACGTCGTACACGCATCCATGGAAAGAACAGCGCAGCTCCGCGCCGGAGAGTGCGCCGAACTGCAACGGCAGCGGCGACGATCCGCAGCGGTTGGACACCGCATAGACATCGCCGGACACGTTCGCGAGGAGGAGCGGCAGATCGTCCAGGTCCACGGCCTTGAAGGAACCAGGCGGCAGCTCAGCCTCCGAGAGGGCGCGCTTGTAAATGGGGCGGCGGAGCGATACCAGAGCCTTCTTCTCCTCGTGGCGGTCGCGCAGCACCAGCTCCTGGAAACCGATGAAGTTGGCGTGCAGCGCCTCTTCGAGGTCGCGTTTCGCCGCCGCGCGATCGGCTGCGCCGTGCAAGCGGAGGTAGACTACGCCACCCACCACCTCGGTGATCTCGACATCGATGCCATGAGCATGCAGGTGCCCGCGCACCGGGTCCAGCGCCTCCTCGGCCTGGAGCCGGCGATCGACGGGCACCAGGTCGTACGACATGAGCAGCAGGCGGATGGCGGGATCACCGTACAAGCGCCGCAGGAAAGCCTCGCCGGCCATGGACTGGATGGCGGCGACGAACTTCTCGAGCGCCGTCCGGTGCACGGAGTCGATCCCTTGCAGCAGAGCCTTGAGGTTGTCGCGCACGCCTGAGTCCGGGTGCGCCTCCAGCGTGGCGATGAGCCGTTCGATCTCCTCGAGGACGTCAGGCTCGCTCACGCGAAACCCCTCCCAGCGGCGCCCGCGGCAGTGCGAGCAACGCCTGCGGATCGACGGCAAGGGTGGTGACCAGCTCGCAGACGGTCTCGAAGGTTGCCGCCACTGCCGCGCTGAAACTTTCGCCGAACTCATGCACCTCGGGTTCGATCTCGACCACCGCCGTCGTCTCCGGCAAGCCGCCGAAGTGGCGGGTTACGATCAAGGTGTTGTCGAGGAAGATCACGCCCGTCACGGCGTCCACCACCGCCGCCTGGATCAGCTCGTCCGAGGGCAGCTTCCCGTCCCAGCGATAGGCGGTCACCTCGCCTGGCACGCGCCCTGGCCGCTGCACCGCCGCGACGATCACCGCGCGCTCGAATTTCTCCTCCTTCAAGTGCTCGACGAGCGCGACCGGGTTGTAGCTCACATCCTCGACACAAATGCCCTGGGGCCAACCGCGCTCCATCAGCGTGTCGGACACCGCGATGCCGATGGAGTGATCCCTCAGGTTCCGGTATCCGAGTCCGCCGACGAGGACGCCCACCTCAATCGTCCGCGCCGCACGCGCAGGTGTTGATCTCACGCGTGATCACTCCGCCCTCCGAGTGGATGTGCGTCGTGCAGGGCATGCAGGGATCGAAGCTGCGCAGGGCACGGAGGATGTCGATGCCCTTGAACTGCTTGGGATCGTCCGTCTCCTCGAGCAGCGGCGTATTCAACACCGCCTCTTCGTAGGGCCCGGGTTGCCCCGATTGATCCGTCGGCGACGCGTTCCAGGTCGAGGGCGTGATGATCTGGTAATTCGACACGGCGCCGCGGTCGAGGACCAGGTGATGCGTGAGATAGCCGCGCCCCGCTCCCCAGTATCCGCAGCCGAGGTGCTCACCTTTCTTGGGGATCTCGAATGGCGTCGAGACCTTGGTGTCGCCGATCTTGAGTCGCTCCATCGCCAGCCGCCAGTTCTCCCAGGCGACCATGGTGGTGTAGGCGAGGCAGTAGGCGCGGCCACGGTTGCGCTCGAAGGCGTTCCAATCGGTGGGCACCTTCCACTCGATCTCCACCTCGGGCAGCGCGCCTTTGGGCAGGCGCACTTTCAGCGAATGCCCAGTGGACTCGAAGAAGTCGCTCTTGGGCGCCTTTTGCGCGAGCGCCGTGTTCCACAGCCGCGCATAGGCGCCGGCCTCCATGGAATTGCGGTCCCAGCGAGGTGCGGTGTCCCAGGTATACTTTTCTTTCCAGTTCTGTCCGGACGGCCTCGGCTTGGTGATCTTGTTCCACGGGTGCCACGGCGAGAGCGGGTTGCCCATCTCGTCCTTGGGGAACTTCGGGGTCGAGCCGTTGCCCGCCCATTCCTCGTAATACGAGTGCTCGACGAACTCTTCGATGCCCATGTTGAGCCGGTGCATGTCGGTGGTGACCAGCTTGCCGTCGACGATGGCCCCCGGCGTCAGCCAGCGCATCTCGCCGGTCTGGCCCGCGTTGGCATAGGTGGCGTCGTAACCGTCCGGGTGATCGAAGATGCCGGTGTCGATCATGCTGGCCCGCCGGGTGCCCACTTTCTTGTAGCCGGGATCCGCCTCGTAGAAGAACTCGGTGATGTCGTCCCAGATCAGCGCCACCTTCTTGCCATAGTCGAAGAACTGGACCAGGCGCGTGGCCATTTCGCTCATCACCGTGAGGGTGACGGTGGTGCTCATTCCTCCCGGAACCATCGTCTGCGGATGCGGGTACTTGCCGCAGAGGAGCACGTACGCCTCGCGTGCGACGCGGGTCATGTGCAGCGCCTCGAGGTACAGCTTGCCGGTGAGCGGGTTCAGGTCCTCCATCAGATCGCCCATGGTGCGGTAGCCGTGGAACTCGGTGTGGCGCGCCTCGGTCTTCTTCGCGCGTGCGAGCAGCGACGGATTGGTGGCGCCGACGATGGCGGCCGAGTAGTCGGGGCCTGCGAGCAGGTGCAGGTGGAGCGGGTGATCGTAGAGGAACTCGAAGGCGAGCGAGAGATTGCGGACGAGGATGCCGAGCGGCGGCGGCTTGCATCCGATGGCCATCTCGATGGCCATCGCGGCCGTCGCCGAGTGTACGCCGCCGCAGACGCCGCAGGCGCGGCTGGTAATGAAGATGGCGTCGCGCGGATCGCGGCCCACCATGATGACCTCGTAGCCGCGGAAGAGCGTGGCCATCGAGCGCGCTTCGATGACCTTGCGCTCCTTGAAGTCGACCACCGAGTGGAAGGCCAGCGCGCCGGCGACGCGCGTGACCGGGTCGAAGTCCACCGACTTGATGTGCCCGTTCTTGCGGAGCAGGGTCTCGATCTTGTCGTGCGTCAATTGGGTGGGCGCGCCGACGGCGCCTTTCCACTCGTACGGATTGGCGACGCCGGCCTTGAGAAAAGCTTTGCCGGCGGAGTCGAACTCGACCGGCAGATTCTTGAAGCACATGTGGATTACCCCAGCCGGAAAACTTTGGCCGCGCGGCCGAGATGGCCGTCGGCAGACTTGAGCCCGCCCAGGAGGGCGACGAGGCCGCCATTGATGGCGGTCAGCTTGTCGCCCAACGGCGCGGTGTGGCCCTGCACAGCCTCGAGGCCATCGGCGATGGCCTTGACGCTTTTGCGCGCGTCATTGAGCGCCCAGACGATGGCGATGAGGAAGCCGGCGAGGGCCACCACCACCAGCGCCACGGTGATCAGCGTCAAGACGAGCAGCATGGGTTAGCTCCCCGCCCGCTGCGCGAGCACGTTCGCGACGGTCGCCAGCTTCTTGTCCACCTCGACGGCGGTCGCCAGCATCTGCCCTGCCGTGGAGAGCGTCGCGTCCAGCGCAGGGATGTGCTGGGTATTGCCGGCGACGCCGGCCGCGGCAGTCAAGGTTTCGCGCGCATACATCTGGATTGAACGCGCGGCGCGGAAGGTGGTGTGCAGGAGGTACACCGCCAGCGGCACGAAGACGACCAAGGTGACGATCAGCCCAGTCCACCAGATGGCGATCATGGCTTCTGCCTCGAGACCGAGGCGATCGCGCCGGCCAGATTCGTATCGATGACGGCAAGGCCGTCCCGCACTGCGCCCAGGCCGGCGTTGAGCTTGGTGATTTGCGGCACCAGGTGTCCGGTCTGCACCTCGATGGCGCGGACGCCGAGACGGATCTTCGAGAGGTAGTTGACCGGCTTCTTGAACCGCGAGGCCGGACCGCCGATGGCCTCCAACTCGTTGGTGATGGCCACCAGGAAGAGCGCGAGCGCGATGAACAGCGCGGCGACGCCCACCACCGAGAGCACCATCAGGAGCGTCATCGCCGCCTCCCCAGCACGCACTGCGGGCAACTCGGGCAGGACGACGCGTGCCCGCCGATCTGCGCGGTAGCGCCGACGATCCCTTTCGCGGACGAGAGGATCTGACCTGCGAGCTGGTTGGTTCTTTCGAGCATCGAGATATGGATGGTGTTGTTGGCGACCTTCTGGCCCACGTTCCAGATCTCGCTGACGCCGGCATGGATCTTCTTCGCTTCGAGCAGGATGAGCGTCAGCAGCACCGCCACCACCGCCACCACCACGAGGTAGATCCCCAGCGTCAGCCACCAGACGTTCTCGACGGTCATGGCCGCGCCTCCGGCTTCTCCCGCTGCTGCAGGGCGTGGGCGAGCTTGCCGCCTTTGCTCTCGATGGCCTGCACCGCGGTGAGGATCTCTTCGGCCACTTCGTTGGTCGTCTGCAGATCCCAGATGGGAAGCGTGTTGACGCGAATCGCTTCGGCGGCCTTCAGCGCGCGCACGGCGTGCCCGTAGATGGCGCGCGCAGTCAGCCAGATGGCGATCAACAGTGCGGCCGCGATGACGACCACGACCGCGGCCACCGCCATCCACAATCCCCAGGCGCCGAGGTCAACCATTCCGATCCTCCTTGGTCGCGCTGTCGTCGTGATAGTCGCTGCGCACTCCGGGACGATCGCCGCCCCAGAGCCACTTCTGCTCGCTGGGCCGGCGCCCCTGCTTGCGCGCTCCGAACTGCTGCCACTTCTCGTAGAAGTAGTGAATAGCCTTGTCCATCAAGGTCTGCGCCTGGACGTTGGCCCAGCCGCTCGGAACCGCCGCATTGACATCCCAGCGCCGCTCACGGTTCGTCTCCCGATTCGACAAGCGCCGCAGGCGCCGGATGAAAAATCCCATGCTCTTCGATGCGGTGGTGGAGACGAGCGCACCCGGGGGCGTCTTGTAGAAGGGAGCAAACTTGTCGGGAAAGCCGGGCATGGTGCAGCCGATGCAGATGCCACCCGCTTTCATGCAGCCGCCCATGTGGTTGATGGCGCCCCGCTTGACGATGTTGCAGTTGACCACCGGTCCCCAGCACCCCACGTCCACCAGGCACTCAGCGTCACCATAGTGCTTGGCGAAGGTTCCTTCCTCGTAGTATCCCGCGCGCGTACAGCCTTGGTGGACCGTCTCGGTGAAGAGCCATGCGGGCCGGCCCAATTCGTCGAAGGCAGGCAGCGGACCCAGACCTTGCAGGAAGAGCAGCACCGCGAAGACAGTCTCGGTGAAGTTGTCGCCCACCGGCGCGCAGCCGGGGATGTTGATCACCGGCAGCCCGAAGGCGCTGCGGAAGTCCTTTCCGAGGAAATCCATCACGCTCATCGCGGCGGTCGGATTTCCTTCAGCGGCGGGGATCCCGCCCCAGGTCGCGCAGGTCCCGATCGCGATCACCGCCGCAGCGCCCGGAGCCATGCGCCTCAACCATTCCGCGGTCGGAACGGGCTGCTCCTGCGCGAAGCCTTCGCGCGGCTCCACCCCCATCGCCGAGAAGTAGCCGCCCGTGCGAGCGGCAATGCGCTCGTCGGCGATCGAGCCCTCGTAGACGACGACGTAGGGGGCGCCAAGCTCGCCGCGCCAGGCAGTGCGGTAGGTCTCCACGAACGCAGCTCCGGCGTCCACGGCGAGGACGGGGTGCTGGAGCACAACCTTGGGCATTGCGGGAACTACGCCAGCGAGCAAGCCTTCGATGCCCGGATTGGTGGCGCCCGTCACTGCAATGCTGCAGCCGTCGCAGCTCATCCCCGCGAGCCAGTAGACGTGCACGGTCTTCAGGGGGCCGAGCGGCAGGCGCTTCTTCAGCTCTGCGGGCGCCGTCTGCCGGCGCCGTTTGACCTCAGCGATGGTCTCCACGACGACTTTGGGAACTTCGTCTTCAAGAGCAGGCATCTGGCCTCCCCGCTGGTGATTGCGACCGTACGCCTTGACCTATTCAAGTCAAGGTGCGCTTCGAGAAGTCGAAGCGCAGCTTGATCGTTTGCTGGCATGGGGCTACGCCCAAGGCATGAAGATCGCGATCGCGGGCAAGGGCGGTTCCGGTAAGACGACGCTGACGGCGACCTTGGCGCGGCTCTTCGCCCGGCGCGGGCGGCAGGTGCTCGCGGTCGATGCCGACTCGAATCCGAACCTTGCCGCGAGCCTTGGTCTCTCGGCCGCCGCAACTCCCTCGCCTGTCCCGCGGGATCTGCTGGTGGATCGGACGACGGACGACGGCAAGCGGATCACCGTCTTGTCGATGCCCGCCGCCGAGGTCGCGGCAAGGTATGGCGCCATCGCTCCGGACGGCGTGCGGCTCCTGGTGATGGGCAAGGTCGCGCACGCCGGGGCGGGTTGAATGTGCCGTGCTCATGCCACCGTGCGTGGCCTTCTGGGAGAGATCGTCAGCGGCGCGCAGGACGTGGCCCTCGCCGATATGGAGGCTGGCCTCGAGAATCTTTCCCGGGGAACGCCGCGGTACGCGGATGCCGTGGTGACGGTGCTGGAACCCTATTACCGATCGCTCGAGACCGGCGCACGCGTGGCGGAGTTGGCGCGTGAGCTCGGAGTGAAGCGCGTGCACGCGGTCGCGAACAAGGTGCGCAGCGCTGCTGACGCTGCAGCGATCGAGTCCTTTTGCAAGAGCCGCGGACTGGAACTGCTCGGCACCGTGCCGCACGACGACGCGATCCTCGATGCCGATCGCGAAGGAAAGGCGCTACTGGACCGCGCGCCATCGTCGCCCGCGGTGCGTGCCATCCAGGAGATCGCGGACCGCCTGCTCGTTTGAGGAGCACATGGAACCTGCCCGGCGCATATTTCGTATCCGCGGCGTCGTGCAGGGCGTCGGCTTCCGACCGTTCGTTTATCGAACGGCGCTGAGGCTGGGACTGCGCGGGGCCGTGTGGAATGATCCGGAAGGCGTGGTGGTGGACGCCGAGGGCGATGCTGCCTCCCTCGATGTCCTCGCTTACGAGATCAAGAGCTCGCCGCCCTCCCGGGCGAGCATCGAGTCGATGCGGACGCTCGACGCGGTTCCGGCCGGCGCGGCCACCTTCTCCATCATCCCCAGCGCGACGCTGGGCGCTTCTCACGCGCGCGTGTCCGCCGATCTACCCACCTGCGCCGCCTATCTTGCGGAGTTCCTCAATCCCAAAGACCGCCGCTTCCGCTATCCCTTCATCAACTGCACCGACTGCGGGCCGCGTTACTCTATCGTCGAGGACGTTCCCTATGACCGCAGCCAGACGACGATGCGTTCGTTCCGCATGTGCCCAGCCTGCGCGAGCGAATATGCAGATCCGCTCTCGCGGCGCTTCCACGCGCAACCCAACGCCTGCCCGGCCTGCGGACCGCGCCTATGGCTCCATGGCAGCGACCGCGAGCCGATTGCCGCGACCATCGAAGCGCTGCGCGAGGGCAAAATCGTTGCGTTGAAGGGAATCGGGGGCTTCCACCTCGCCTGCGACGCGCGGTCGGAGAGTGCGGTGCGCAAGCTGCGGGAGCGGAAGCACCGCAGCGGTAAGCCCTTCGCGGTGATGTTCCCGGATCTCCCCTCGCTCGAGCGCGAGTTGGTCCCCGAATCGCTGCATCCAACTGCTCCGATTGCGCTGCTCAAGAAGAAGGCCGGGTCCACGCTTGCGTCCGGCATCGCGCCCGGCCTCGACGAAGTGGGCGCCTTTTTGCCCTACACTCCGCTGCATCATCTGGTGGTGCGCCAGCCGCTGGTGATGACCAGCGGCAACCGTTCCGACGAGCCTATCGCCATCCGCAACGACGAAGCGCTCGAACGGCTCGGTGACATCGCCGATCTGTTCATCCTGCACGACCGGGACATCCACATGCGCATGGACGATTCCGTCATGCGCGGAGGCAAGGTGCTTCGCCGGGCGCGCGGTTTCGTGCCGGAGTCCATCAACCTGGGATTCGACTCGCCCCCCATTCTCGCCGTCGGCGCAGATCTCAAAAACACGCTGTGCCTGACTGCGGGCGGCGCGGCCATCCTCAGCCAGCACATCGGCGACCTCGAGTCGTGGGAGGCGCAGCAATTCTTTGCCGAAGCCCGCCGAAACCTGGAACGCCTTTTCCGCGTGACGCCCCAGTATGTCGCGCACGATCTGCACCCGGGGTACCACAGCACCCGAATGGCCCGAGCCACCGGCCTGCCCGCCATCGCGGTGCAACATCATCACGCGCACATCGCATCGTGCCTGGCCGAGAATGGCCGCCGCGACCGCGTCATCGGCGTGGCCTGGGACGGCACCGGGTACGGCGCCGACGGGACCATCTGGGGAGGCGAGTTCCTCATCGCGGATCTGGCCGGCTTCGAGCGCAAGGGACGTCTGCGGCCGGTGCCGCTCCCCGGTGGCGATTCCGCGGTTCGCGCGCCGTGGCGCATGGCACTCTCGCATCTTCTCGCCGCCGAGTTGCCGGCGACGCGCGTGGTTCACACCGAGCGAGCCAGCGTCGAAGCGATGATTCGCAGCGGGTTCGGCGGCGTTCCGACCTCCAGCGCTGGGCGGCTGTTCGATGCTGTCGCGAGCCTCGCCGGAGTCTGTCACTTCGCCACCTACGAGGGCCAGGCAGCCATGGAGCTGGAAGCAATCTGCGAGGGCGATGCGCCCCCCTACCCCATGCCCGTCATCGATGGTGATTTGCTGGAGCTGGATCCCCGGCCGCTCTTGCGCGCCCTTCTCGACGATCTCGATCGCGGAGTCCCGGCGCCTCTGATCACGTCGCGGTTCCACGCTGCGCTTGCGCTCGGCATCGGCGAGCTGTGCGAGCGACTCCGCAGCAGCACGCAACTGTCGGTGGTGGCTCTTTCAGGCGGATGCTTTCAGAATCGGCGGCTGAGCCGCTCGACGAAAGAGGCGCTGGTCCAGCGCGGCTTCGAAGTTCTGGTCCATTTTCGCGTACCCGCAGGCGACGGCGGAATCGCGCTCGGACAGGCGGCGATGGCCGCATGGAGGTTGCGCGATGTGTCTGGCCATTCCCGGTAAGGTCGTCGAGCTCTTCGACCGCAAGGGCCTGCGCATGGCGCGGGTGGCGTTCGGCGGCATCCAGCGCGACACCTGTCTCGAATACGTCCCCGAAGCGAAGGTGGGCAGCTACGTGCTGGTGCACGTCGGCATGGCGCTCAGCGTGGTCGATGAGGAAGAGGCCGCGCGGACTCTCGAGCTGTTCCGCGAGATGGGCCAGCTCGACGAGCTGGACAGTCCACAGGAAACCGAGCGGTGAAGCACCTCGACGAATACCGCGACGGCCGCGTCGCCCGCGCGCTGCTGGATCAAATCCGCGCCGCGGTGACGCGGCCCTGGGTGCTGATGGAGGTCTGCGGCGGGCAAACGCACAGCATCGTCCGCCACGGGATCGATCAGCTGCTGCCGGCAAGCCTCGAGCTGGTCCACGGCCCCGGCTGCCCGGTGTGCGTGACGCCGCTGGAGATGATCGACAAGGCGCACGCCATCGCGCAGCGGCCGGAGGTCATCTTCTGCTCCTTCGGCGACATGCTCCGCGTGCCCGGCTCGCGGGGCGATCTGCTCACGCTCAAGGGGCACGGCGCGGACATCCGCGTCGTCTACGCGCCGCTCGACTGCCTCCGCATCGCCCGCGACAACCCCGACCGAAAGGTGGTCTTCTTCGCCATCGGCTTCGAGACCACCGCGCCGGCCAACGCGCTCGCGGTCCACCGGGCGAAGCTCGAAGGGGTCGCCAATTTCTCCATGTTGGTCTCGCATGTGCTGGTGCCGCCCGCGATGACCTCCATTTTGCAATCCGCGCAAAACCGCGTGCAAGGCTTCCTCGGTCCCGGGCACGTCTGCACGGTGATGGGCTTCGCCGAGTATGAGCCCATTGCGGCGGCATATCGCGTCCCCATCGTCATCACCGGATTCGAGCCCGTCGATCTGCTCCACGGAATCCTCATGGCCGTGAAACAGCTGGAGAGCGGGCGCCATGAAGTCGAGAATCAGTACCGCCGCCTTTTGGGGCGCGACGGCAATCCGGCCGCGCGCGCGCTGATCTTCGAGGTCTTCGAGACGGTGGACCGCAAGTGGCGCGGCATTGGCAGCATTCCCAAGAGCGGTTACCGCCTGCGCCACGAATACCGCGCGCACGACGCTGAACGGCTCTTCGAGGTCGAAGACGTTCGTACCAACGAGCCGACCATCTGCATCAGCGGTCAGATCCTGCGCGGGCTCAAGAAGCCTCACGACTGCCCCGCCTTTGGAACCGCATGCACCCCGCAGCATCCTCTCGGGGCGACCATGGTGTCGTCGGAGGGCGCCTGCGCCGCCTACCACAGCTACCGGCGCCATCTGGGTGAGGCGGCTCGATGAAGGAGAGCCTCCTGCGCAAGGCCACCGAGTCGTCGCGCGTCGCGTTGGAGCTGATCGCGCGCGATGCGGTCAATTTCGAGACCTGCGTGCGGAAGATGGCTTACTCCTTCAGCCACGGCGGCAAGCTCCTGACGATGGGAAACGGCGGCTCCGCCTGCGACGCGCTCCACCTCGCGGTTGAGTTTCAGCACCCCATCCTGGAAAAGCGGCGCGCTCTTCCCGCCATCTCGCTCGCCGCCGACGTCGCCATTCTAACCGCCATCGGAAACGACGCCGACTTCACGCTCATCTTCTCCGAACAGGTCCGCCTGCTCGGCAGGCCCGGCGACGTCGCCTTGGGCATCTCCACTTCGGGGCAGGCGGCGAACGTCGCCCGCGGCCTCAAGCAGGCGCGGGACATGGATATGCTCACCATCGCCCTGTCTGGGCGCGACGGTGGCCGCCTGGTCGACATTGCCGAGCACTGCTTCGTCGTGCCTTCGTTCAGCATTCACCGGATCCAGGAAGCGCATACGCTGCTCCTGCACCTGCTCTGGGATCAGGTCCAGGTGGCGCTGGGGGAGGAAGATGTCCTCTGAGACGCCCTTCGGGGCCTGCCCGGTGCCGTTCACGAAGAACGACCGCGTCCTGCTTGGCCACGGGGGCGGAGGACAGTTGTCTTCGCAGCTGCTCGAGTCGGTGTTTCTTCCCGCCTTTGGAAACCCCATTCTCAATCGGCTGGGCGACCAGGCGATGCTGGAATTGCCGCCGGGCCGCGTCGCCTTCACTACCGACTCTTACGTGGTGACGCCGATGTTCTTCCCGGGCGGGGACATCGGGCGGCTCTCCATCTGCGGAACGGTCAACGACCTCGCCGTCGGCGGCGCCCGCCCGCTCTACATCGCCGCGGCGTTCATCCTCGAAGAGGGTCTCGCCATCGACGATCTCCGCCGCGTGGTGGAGTCGATGCGCGACGCCGCCAGGGAAGCGGGAGTCTCGGTGGTGACCGGCGACACCAAGGTCGTCGGCAAGGGGAGCGGCGACAAGGTATACGTCACCACCACCGGCATCGGCGTCGTGCCGGCGGGCGTCAACCTCTCGGCGGACTCGGCCCGGCCTGGAGATGCGGTCATCGTCTCGGGAACCGTTGGCGATCACGGCATGGCCATCCTCGCCGCGCGGCAGGACCTGGGCCTGCAGGGAACCCTGGTCAGCGACACCGCGCCGCTGAATGGCCTGGTCGCGCGGATGCTTGTCGCCGGCCGCGAGATCCACGCCCTGCGGGATCCGACCCGCGGCGGCCTCGCCAGCACCTTGAACGAGATCGCGCGCGCCTCCAAGGTCGGCGTGGAGATCGACGAGGGCTCCATTCCGTTGCGCGACGAGGTCAAGGGCGCCTGCGAGATCCTTGGGCTCGACCCGCTCACCGTCGCCAACGAGGGCAAGCTGGTCGCGTTCGTAGGCGCGAGCCACGCCGCGGCGGTGCTCGACGCCATGCGCGCGCATCCGCTCGGCCGCGACGCCGTCCGCATCGGGACCGTCACGGCGGAGCATCCGAACCTGGTCGTCCTGCGCACCGTCATCGGCGGCACCCGCGTGCTGGATCCCCCCCACGGCGAACTGCTTCCGCGGATCTGCTGATGCGAGTGGCCTTCGTCGGAAAGGGCGGCAGCGGGAAATCCAGCATCGCGGGAACGGTGGCGCGCCTTCTCGCCCGCGCCGGCGAGCGGGTGCTTGCTCTCGACGTGGACACCTTGCCGGGTCTCTCGTACTCGCTCGGGCTCGGCCGCGTCGCGGAGGCAGGTCTGCCCGCCGATCTGGCGGAGCGACGCGAGAAGGTGGGCTGGGTGATGCGAGACCCGGTCAGCGCCGAAGAGCTGGTGGAACGGCATGCGCTGCGAGGTCCCGACGGCATCCGCTTCCTGCAGCTGGGAAAGCTGCCAGGTCACGTGAAGCCGGGGTCTTCGGTCGCCTTTCGCCATGTGCTCGACGAGTTCCGCGAACCCGGATGGACACTGGTCGGCGACTTCGCAGCCGGCACCCGCCAGAGCTCGGCCGGTTGGTCGGCGTTCGCCCAGACCATTGCCGTGGTCGTCGAGCCGACCCGGGCCGCGCTGATCTCGGCAAGGCGCCTGCGTTCGCTCGCGCCCGAGACCAACATGGGCCTGGTGGTCAACAAGGCCGCAGGCCGGCAGGCGCTCGCGCCAGACCGCATCGCCGCGGAGCTGCAGCTGCCGCTCTGGGCGGAGGTGCCCTACGATGAGGCCGTTGCATCCGCTGATCGGAAGGGAGTCGCCCCACTGGACGCGGCGCCTTCGTCGGCCGCGGTGGCCGCCATCGTGAACCTGGTCGCACGCCTGCGAGAGGAAGCGTCGAGATGAAGATCGGTGTCGTCGGAAAGGGGGGTGCGGGCAAGACCACCACCGCCGCGATCGTGGCGAGGACGCTCGCGCGCCTGGGTCATGAGGTGATCGCGCTCGACTGCGACGCCAATCCAAACCTTGGCCTCGCGCTCGGCTTCGGCGCCGAGGCGACCGAGCGCCTCGCGGGCATGCGTCAGGCACTGGACGCGGAGGGGGCCGAACACGCGCCGTCCGCGCCGGAGCTGCTCGCGCGCTTCGGGGCCGATGGTCCGGACGGGATCCGGCTGGCCGTGGTCAGCAAGATCGAGAAGCCGAACCCCGGCTGAGGCTGATGCGGCGTCTCACCTGAGCAGTTGCTCGGGCAGCTGGAAAGCGGAGGACGATTCGTGGTGGCCGATTTCGAGGCGGGCCTCGGGACGCTCACGCGGATGGAGCCGGGCGACGTCGACGTGCTGCTGGTGATCGCCGAGCCCAGCGTCAAGGCCTTGGAGGTCGCGCGCCGCGCGGTCGAGATGATCGAGAGCAAGAAGCTCGGACGAATCGTGCTGGTCGCCAACCGCTTCCAGGCAGACGACGCGCTCCTAACCGCCTTTGAAAGCCTTGCTCCAACCGTCGTCCCTGACGATCCGGTCTTGCGCGCCGCCGATGCTGCCGGAGCAGCGCCTTTTGACGCCTCTCCGGCGGCACCGGCGGTGATCGCCCTGTCCAACCTGGCGAGCTCGCTCGCCTAGAGTCCCTGGTAGGCGACCTTCAGGCCGCCATAGACGCTGGTGCCAGGCAGCGGGTTGTAGAACCGCTTGGCGGTGTCGTTGATGAGCGCGAACTCCGAGTACTTCTGGTTGGTCAGGTTCTTCACCAGGACGAAGGGCTCGAGGCGCAGGTTGCCCCGGTCGTAGTCGTAGCCCGCGCTGGCGTTGAAGACGGTATACCGCGGCGTCGAGAAGCTGTTGGCGTTGTCCGCGTAGATCGGGCTCGCCGCCTGCACTTCGGCGGCTGCATGCAGGCCGGACTCGTGTCGGTAGCGCAGCTCTCCGGCCCACATGTGATCGGGAACGCCCGGAAGCTTTTTTCCCGAGTAGACGGTGGTGCCGCTGACGAAGTCCTGGAACTTGAAATCGGAGTAGGTGTACGCGAGCCCCGTGGTCAGCCCGCGCAAAAGGTGCAGGTGCGCTCCCACCTCGAGCCCGTACTCTTGCACCTGCCCAACGTTCTGGAAGGAGTTGTTGGGAGAGAGACCGATCGGGCTGATCAAGTCGTGGACATCCTGCCGGAACGCCGCGACCTCGAAGTCCAGCCGGCCATCGTTGACCGACCCGCGGGCGCCGACTTCGTAGTTGTTGGAGGTCTGCGGATTGAGCGCGCTGTTAAAACCGAAGGCGCCGCCGGGCAGCGTGCGCAGCTCGCCGATGATGGGCGCCTCGAAGCCCTGGCTGAAGCTCGCGTACATCGCGAGCGAGCGCAGCGGGGAGAAGGTGAGCGCAACCCGGGGGGTGAACTTCTTGTAGAGCCGGCCCGCCTGTCCGGCGGCCTTGGTGAGGTTCTCCGAGGTGTAGTGCACCCAGTCCACGCGACCGGCGCCGCTCAACGTCAGATCGGGAAGCAGGCTGAGCTCCTCGAGAAGGTACGCGCCGAAGGTGGTGGCGTGCTCTTCCGTCTCCGCCAGCGCGGCGCCGGTGACGCTGTTGAAGGTGCCGGTGGTGATGGGCGTGTCCTGGAACTCGGTGCCGACCGTGAGGCGGTTGCCGAAGGTGCCGATCGGCTCGCCGACGAGCACGCGCACGCCCGCGCCGCGGTTCATGAAGTCCTGCGGGATGCGCACGCCGATCTGCTGGAAAGGTCCGAGGTGCCGCGGGAGGTAATAGCCGGTGAACTCCAGCGAGCTGTGATCCAGGATCTGCCGCTGGTAGATGGCGCCGAGCCGCAGTTCGTCGGTGACCGCGCGGACGCCGTTGGCAAGAAAGGTCGGGTCTGCCTGCGACGGGTCCGCGTCGAAGCGGGCCTGCGTGAGCGGACCCGGCGACCGCTCATCGTTGCGGTCAAAGCCCACCACCGTCGTCAATGTCGACCGATCGTCCACCGTCAACCGGAACTTGCTGTGAAAGCCGGTGTTGCTGAAGGTGGAGTTCTGCCGGTATCCGCTCTGGTCGGTGCGGAAGGCGCTGAAGAAGTAGTTCAGGTTGCCGGTCTCGCCGCCGACCTTGGCGTGCTCGCGGAAGAGGCCGTAGGCGCCCACCGTCTCGCGGTACTCGGCGAAGGTCGCAGGCTGGCCCTCCTGGGTGATGATGTTCACCACGCCGCCGGACTGGTTCCCATAGAGCGCCGAGGAGGGGCCGCGCAGGACCTCGATGTGATCGACGGCCTCGAGATCGATGTTGGTGAGATCCTGCGCCGAGCCGCCGGCATTGTTCTTCGGGATGCCATCGACCAGGATCTTGATGCCGCGGATGCCCGAGCCGGCGGGGCTGTTCGCGCGCGTGCCCGTGCCGCGGATGATGATGCGGGTGCGGCCCGCGGAGCCGAGCTCGTCCTCCACGCGGACGCCGGGAACGAACTTGAGCGACTCCTCCAGGCTGAGAGCCCTGCGGTCGAGCTGCACCTCCTCGCCGGAGACCACCGTGATGGCGGCAGGCACGTCCTTGACCTTGGTGGCCGACCGCGATCCGGAGACCACGATGGTCTCCGTCAGCTCGGTGGTCTTCAAGATTAGATTCCGGACCACCGGGCGGTCCTGCAGGTCGATCGGGGCCTTGACCGGCCTGTACCCCTGCAAGGTTGCCGACAGCTGGTAGTGGCCCGGAGGCGACGCAGTCAGCTGGTAGCTCCCCGCCTCGCTCGTCGTCTGCATCGCGGCAGAGTTGCCGGCCGCGTCGAGCAACTCGACCCGGGCGCCGGGGATGGGAGCTCCGCCGCTGTCGGTCACCGATCCAGAAATGGAGGAGGCCGGTTGCGCCTGGGCCGGCCCGGCAGCAACGGTCGAAAAGCCAAGGGAAACCACCAGAAAGGTCGCAGCGCACCGCAAGCCAGTCATCGGTAACCACCTTGTCGAGGGGGCCGCACGCTAGGCCGGGCGGGTGAAGTTGTCCACTCGCGCCGTTGCAGACCGGCCGCGGCTGTGCGCATGCGCTCATGCGTGGGCGCCGATCCTCTCCTCCGCATCGAAGGACTGACGACGGATTTCCCCGGACATCGCGCGGTGGACGGCGTGTCCTTTTCCGTGGAGCGGGGAAGTATCGTCGCGCTCGTCGGCTCCTCCGGAAGCGGCAAGACGGTGACGGCGCTCAGCCTGCTGCGTCTGGTGCGCGAGCCGGGCCGTGTCGTCGCCGGCAGCGTCTGGTATGGCGGCCGCGATCTCCTGCGCCTCGGCGAGCCCGAGCTTCGCGCAGTGCGCGGCGGGCGCATCGCCACCGTGTTTCAGGATCCACTCGGCGCCCTTCATCCCTCGATGCGGATCGGCGACCAGATCGCCGAGGCCATTCGCGCGCACCTGCCGGTGGGCGCGCAGGAGGCCGTCGCCCGTGCAGTCGGCTTGCTGGCGTTGACCGGCACGCCTCTGCCCGGCGAGCGCGCACGCGCCTTTCCGCACCAGCTGTCCAGCGGCCTGCGGCAGCGGGCCACCATCGCCATGGCACTCGCCGCCGATCCGGAGATCCTCATCGCGGATGAACCGACCACCTCGCTCGACGCCATCCTGCAGCGGGAACTGCTCGAGCTGTTTTCCAGGCTGCGCCGCGCGCGCGGACTCTCGCTGCTGCTGATCACGCACGACCTCGCCATCGCCAATTCGCTTGCGGACCAGGTGCTGGTGATGGAGCACGGACAGATCGTCGAGAGGGGCAGCCCGGGCGAGCTCCTGGGCTCTCCCCGCCACGCTGCCACCGCGCGGCTGGTAACCTCGACGCGGGTGCTGGAGACGCCCTCCCCTGGTCCCCGCGCGGTGTCCTCCCGCCTCCTCGAGTTCGATCGCATCTCGAGACGCTTCGAGGGAGCGCAGCGGCACGCGGTGGAGGACGTTTCGCTGCACGTGGACGCCGGAGAGACGCTGGCGCTGGTCGGGGAGTCCGGATCCGGGAAGACGACCCTCGGCCGTATGGCGGTGAGACTTCTCGCTCCCTCCGCGGGATCGGTGCGCTTTGGGGGGGCGGACCTGGCCTCGCTGGAACCCGCGGCGCTGCGGCGGGTGCGCCGCGAGCTGCAGATCATTTTCCCGGATCCGGCCGCCGCGCTCGATCCGAGGCAGCGCGTCGGCGCCATCATCGGCGAACCGTTGCGGGTGCATCGAATGGTCGCGACCGAGGAGCAGAGGATGGCGCGGGTCGTCGAGCTTCTCGAGCAGGTCGGCCTCGAGGCCCTGCACGCGCTCAGCTATCCGCACCAATTGTCGGGCGGCCAGCGGCAGCGCGTCGCCATTGCGCGCGCGCTCGCGACCAGGCCGAGGCTCGTGATCGCGGACGAACCGCTCACCGCGCTCGACGTGACCACCCAGGCCGAGATCATCGAGCTGCTCGGGAGGCTGCAGGCGGCGACCGGGATGTCCCTCCTCCTCATCGCACACGACCTGCGCATCGTGCGCCGGCTGGCGACGCGGGTCGCAGTGATGCGCGCCGGGCAGATCGTTGAGCTCGCTTCGGCAGACCAGATCTATCGAAACCCGCAGCACCCATATACCCGTTCGCTGCTCTCTGCCGCGCTGCTCAGCTGGAAGCCCCGGAGTGGCTGATCATTGAAGCCGCGGGTCGAAGGCATCGCGCAGCCCGTCGCCGAGCAGGTTGAGCCCGACGACTGCAAGGGTAATGGCTGCGCCCGGAGCGAACAGCAGGCGCGGCGCAATGAAAAAATACGAGCGGGCGTCGTTGAGCATGGCGCCCCACTCTGACGCGGGCGGCTGCGCACCGAGGCCCAGGAAGCTGAGCGCAGAGAGCGCGAGAAGCACTTCGCCCAGCTCCAGCGTCGCCAGTACGGCCACTGGCGCGAGGATGTTGGGAAGCACATGGCGCAGGACAATGTGCGCTTCCGTCCCGCCTACGGCGCGGGCGGCTTCGATGAACGGGCGCTCGCGCAGGGTGAGCACGAGGCCCCGCACCAGGCGGGCGTAGGTCGCCCAGCCCGAGACGGTCAAGGCCAGGACCGCATTGAAGACGCCCGGCCCCAGGGTTCCGACGATGGCGAGCGCAAGCAGCAGGGAAGGAAAGGCAAGGAACGCGTCGACGATGCGCATCAGCACTGCGTCGACCGGGCCACCGCGGTACCCAGCAGCAACGCCGACGGCGATGCCGAGAAGAAGGACCAGCCCCGTGGTGAGCGCCGACGCCCCCAGGGACCAGCGGGCACCGAAGATGACGCGGCTGAAGAGGTCGCGCCCGAGCGCGTCCGTGCCCAGCAGCGCCTGCAGCGAAGGCCCCTGCAGCCGGTGGACGGGATCGATTGCGGATGGATCGTGCGGCGCGAGCAGTGGAGCCCCAAGAGCCAGCAGGACGAAGAGCGCGACGATACAGGCGCCGCCGAGGACGACCGGATCGCGCGACAGGCGTCGCGCCAGGTGATCGCGCGGCGCCAGCACTGCGGCGGTCAGCTCGCCCATCTGTCCTCCCGCTGCCCGACGCGCGGATCGATCGCGCGATAGGCGAGATCCACGGCGAGGTTGAGGAGCACGAAGACGGTGCCCATGAAGAGGACGAAGCCCTGGATGGCGGGATAGTCGCGATCATAGATGGAGTCGACGATATGCTTTCCGATTCCGGGCCACGCGAAGACGGCCTCGACGATTGCGGCGCCAGCGAGCAGGTGCCCGAACCGCGTCGCGGCGAAGGTCAAGACCGGCACCAGCGCGATGCGCAGCGCGTGCCGCAGCACGACCACGCGCTCCGAGAGACCTTTGGCGCGGGCGGTGCGCACGTAGTCCTGGCCGAGCTCTTCGAGCAGGGCCGCGCGGGTCAGGCGCGTCAACGCCGCGGCAAAGCCCAGCGCCAGCGTGATCGAGGGAAGGATCAGGTGCGCAAGGCCGCCGCGGCCCGCGACCGGCAAAGCGTGCAGGCCCACCGCGAAGATGAGGATGAGGAGGTATCCGGAGAGAAAGCTCGGCATCGATGCGCCCACGATGGCGAACGTGCGCGCGCCGTGATCGACGATCGAGCCGCGACGCCGGGCGGCGCCGATTCCCAAGGGCAGCGCGACACACAATCCCAGCAGCAGCGCCGCGAGGGAAAGCTCCAGCGTCGCGGGGAACCTGCCGGAGAGATCTTCGATCACGGGCGAGCCGCTGCGCAGTGAGGTCCCGAGATCGCCCCGCAGCGCCGCGCCCAGCCAGCGCAGGTAGCGCACCGGCACCGGCGCATCGAGGCCGAGCTGGTGGCGCATCTGCAAGACAGCCTGTTGCGTGGGCGGCTCGCCGGTGCGCCGCTGCAGCAGCATCTCTGCCGCATCCCCTGGCGCGAGCGTGCCCAGCGCAAAGGCGAGCGCGGAGACGCCCAGCCAGACGGGAATCAGACTCGCGAACCGGCGCAGGATGCCGCCCGCCGTCACGTCCGCATCACCCGAGGTAGATCAGCTCGGCGGTGCCTTCGGAGACGCGGGTCAGGATCTTGCCCAGCTCGAGCGGCTCTGCGTTCACCGCTTTCATCTCTTCGGCGGAGACCTCCGCCTTCCCGATGCTGCCCGGTCAAAGCGTGACGCGCAGGCCCGCGGCCGTTGCATCGAGCAGCGCTTTGCGCAGCCGGTCGCCCTTCACGCCAGCGGGAACTTTTTCCTGATGGAGGGCCTGGAGCGCCCCGCCGGCGAGGCGGACTTCTGCGGGCAAACCCGACTTCGCCGCCGTGAGCGCGAAGGAAAAGGCATTGCGGACCGGGTCGGGATCTTCCAGCGAATCTTTCGCGGCGAAAAAGACGAGCGTGCGCAGGGACGCCATAAGCAGCTCCTTTGCGATCAATCTGTCACTTCCGGTAGACGGCTGTCCACGACTGGTTCGTCTGCGACGGGTGCGGAACGAAGCCGGCCACCGAGCTGCTGGCCGCATAGATGCGGAACAGGCCGGCGATCGGCACCTGGATCGCTTCCTCGTCTGTGGCGAGGCGCATGGCGTCGGCGGCCAGGCGGCGCGCCTCGTCGGGTGGGGCTGCGGCGAGACCGGCGTCGACGATCTTGTCGAACGCTGTCCCGACTGCGTAGAAGCGGACGAACGGCCGCGGCGACTTCGAGTAATAAATGAGGGCAGGCAAGAACAATGGATTGGCGTCGTTCTGGTTGGCCGCCGCCAGGTTCAGATCGCAGTCGCCGGCGTTGCCGCGCGCCGCGAAGCTGGCGATGTCCGGCAGTCGGTCCCAGCGCGTCCCGATGCCGGCCAGACGCAGCTGCGCCTGGATCAGCTCGACGGCGGCGGCGTCCATCTCCGGGTTGGCGATGAGCGCGAGCTGCAGCGGGCGCCCCGCCTTGCTGCGGATTCCGCCCGCGGTGCGCTTCCAGCCGGCTTCGTTGAGCAGCCGGTCGGCTTCAGCCGGCTGGTGATCGAAGCCATGCAATTGTCCGGCGAACTTCCCGAGAATGGCCGCCACCGTCATCGTGCGCAGCACCTCGGCCTCGTCGCGCCAGATGTCGTGGACGAGCTGCCGCCGGTCGAGGGACAGCGCGACGGCCCGGCGGACGGCGCGGTCCGAGAGGAGGTCGTGCGGAAGTTTGCCGTGCGCATTGAGCTGCAGCGACAGCATCTGCCCCACGGACGCGCGCACGACGTGAAGGTCGGGCCGGGCCTGCACCGCTGCGATCTGCTCGCGCGGCAGATCCATGATCAGATCCACTTCGCCCGCGAGCAGGGCCAGCACGCGGGTGGTCGCATCCGGCACGAAGCGGAAGAGGATCTTGTCGAGGCGGGGCTTTTCGCCCCAGTAATCGTTGTTCCGCTCCACCTTGATATGGTCGTAGGGGCGATATTCAATGAATTTGAATGGACCCGTGCCCACCGGCTTCGTCCGTGGATCGGAACCCGGCGCGAAGATGCTGTAGTTCGGGTGGACCAGCTGCTCGGGCAAGCGGAGGTCCGGCTCGGTAGTGGTGAAGTCGACCGTAAGCGGGTCGACGGCGCGGACCGCGTCCTCCTTCACGGGGAAGCTGGTGAAGCCGCCCTTCACCTGTTGCGCGATCGAGTAGCGCACCGCTTCGGCCGTGAGGGGCTGCCCGTCATGAAAGCGTACGCCCTTGCGCAGGTGGAAGCGCCAGGTGTTCTTCCCCAGGTACTCCCAACTGGTGGCCAGCTGCGGCTCGACGCGGAAGTCCGGCGTCATCCGCACCAACGGCTCGGCCACGTTGACGTTGAGCGGATAGACGCCGAGGCGCGCCTGGAAGGCGCCAGACGGGCTCGAGTCAGGACCTGCGGCGACAACGAGTTGCTGCGGAACCGCGGCCAGCGCGAGGGCGAAGACGAGGTTGAGCACGACCGAGGGGACTACGTCAGGGCTTGCGCAGCGTCAACTTGAACGGCGACGCGGCCGTGTCATGATGCCCCCCCGATGAATTTTCTTCTCGCGGCGGTGTTGATGGCAGCTCATGGAGCAGGCGCCCACGGGCAGCACGGCAATCCGGCGGACCTCGACGCGTACATCGCGCGGATGGAGGAGCCGGAGCGTGCGCGGTGGCAGAAGCCGGATGAGGTGGTCGCGGCCCTGCAGCTGAAACCCGGGCAGGTCGCCTGCGACATCGGCTCCGGGCCGGGGTACTTCTCGCTCAGGCTGGCCCGCGCGGTCGGAGAGTCGGGGCACGTCTTCGCAGTCGATGTCGAGCCGCGCATCCTCAAGGCGCTGCGCAAGCGCATCGAATCCTCGCAGGCGAAGAACATCTCGCCGGTCCTGGCGCTGGCCGATGACCCGCTCTTGCCGCAGAACGCCTGCGATCTGATCCTGATCGTCGACACCTATCATCACTTCCCGGACGGCGCCGCGTACCTGCACCGCCTCTCACGGTCGCTACGGCCCGGCGGAAAGATGGTGAACATCGACTTCCACAAACGTGAGCTTCCCGTTGGCCCACCGCTCGAACACAAGGTGTCGCGCGAGGCCTTCCTCAAGGATGCGCGGGCCGCAGGTCTGAAGCCAGTCGGGGAGCACGAATTTCTCCCGTATCAATACTTCCTGGTGCTCCAGCCCTAGAGGGGAATCGAGCGAGGGGATTTGCTCTCTCGAGTTCCGCAGCGCCGCGTTCCAGGTGGCGCCATGTTCCATCCTTGTCCCAGGAGAGCGAAACGTCGTGCTCGCTCGCGCACCTACGACGCGCGCGACCGCCTGCAAAAAACAGGGGTTTGCGACATCCCCGCTGGGAGCGCTGTGAACCGGAGGCGTCGCCATGAAAGGCGACGCACATGAAAAAGCCCGGACCCGCTAACCATGCGGAGTCCGGGCAGAATGGAGCGGAACACCGGATTCGAACCGGCGACCTTCGCCTTGGCAAGGCGACGCTCTACCAACTGAGCTAGTTCCGCGAAACGGCGCCCTGATTAGCTTCGCTGCTCTCCCGTGTCAAGCGTGTAGAACTCGCGAACGTAGTCGATGGCGGACCAGATGCCGGGGAT
>JANXXR010000615.1 GCA_025350525.1 Deltaproteobacteria bacterium | reverse complement strand
CGCTCCCTACCGACTAACTCGCGGCGCTCCTACCGACTCGCTCTCGATGGGGATGCGCAGGATCCGCCAGGCGCCGCCCAGGCTCGCGAGCGCGGCCTCGATGCGCTCGCGCCGCGCCGAGCCCGCCACCACCACGCCGGCGGCGCCGAGGCGGTAGAGCACGAAGAGCGCGCCCGCGACCACGGCTTCCTGCTCCACTTCGAGGGTGACCCGCGCGCCGGTGCCGCGCCGCTTGGTGGAAGCGGCGACGGGGCGGCTCTCTCCGTCGACGTGCGCGAAGCGGATCTGGACGATGGCGCGGGGGCTCACGCGGCGCAGTCTGGAGAGGGAGCACGCCAAACGTCATCGGTCGGTTGACGGCACGACTTGGCCAGGGGTCCCGACACCCGCGTCGGGACGCGGTACAAGGGGCGATGCGTCGCGTGGCCCAGGGTCGGCTCTCCTTCGAGCGCAGCGGCGCGGCCACCGCCGTGAGCCAGGCCTACGCCGAGAGCCCGCTCAAGCTCCTCACGCCGCGGAACCACGGCGACGCTGCCTGGGCCTACCTCGGCACGCTGGGCGGCGGGCTCCTCGACGGCGACCGCATCCGGCTGGACATCGAGCTGGGGCGCGGCGCGCGGGCGCTGGTCTCGACCCAGGGGCCGACCCGGGTGTTCCGCTCGCCAAGCGGCTGCGAGAGCCGGACCTTCGCGCGGGTGGGCGAGGGCGCGTCGCTGGTGCTGGTGCCGGATCCGGCGGCGTGCTGCGCGGGCGCGCGCTTCGTCCAGCGCACCGAGGTGGACCTGGATCCCTCTGGCTCGCTGGCGCTGTGGGACGTCCTCTCCGCCGGACGCGAGCGCTGGGGCTTCAGCCAATGCACCTCGGCGCTGCAGCTGCGGCGCTGCGGGCGGCCGGTGCTGGACGACGCTTTTCTCCTCGACGCCGCGCACGGCGCCCTCGGCGAGCGCATGGGGCGATTCGCAGCCCTGGCCACGTTGGTGCTGGCGGGCCCGCTCTTCGCAGGCGCGCGCGGGTCGGTGCGCGCCGCCGTCGAGGCGCGGGCGGTG
The DNA here is from genome assembly GCA_025350525.1 of Deltaproteobacteria bacterium. Taxonomy (GTDB): domain Bacteria; phylum Myxococcota; class Myxococcia; order Myxococcales; family 40CM-4-68-19; genus 40CM-4-68-19. Next base: position 7,469 of record JANXXR010000615.1, on the reverse strand, counting down.
GCTCCGGGCGCGCGGCTGGTCGAATCGGCCAGCCCCGTCGGCGGCGATGTCCTGGTGGTCCGCCTCGCCGCGGAGTCGGTCGAGGAGCTGGTGCGCGCGCTGCGCGATCACCTGTCTGCACTGCCCTGCCTGCTCGGGGACGACCCCTGGGCGCGAAGGTCCTGAAGGAGCATCAAGATGCACCTGAGCCCCCGTGAGATCGACAAGCTCGTGCTGCACGGCGCGGGCTTCCTCGCGCAGAAGCGCCTGGCGCGCGGCCTGCGCCTCAACTATCCGGAGGCGGTGGCGCTGCTCTCGACGCAGCTGCTGGAGCTGATCCGCGACGGGCGCTCGGTGGCCGAGCTGATGGATCTGGGCCGCCGCCTGCTGGGCCGCGCGCAGGTGCAGGCGGGCGTGCCGGAGCTGCTGCTCGAGGTGCAGGTGGAGGGAACCTTCGCCGACGGCACCAAGCTGGTGACGGTGCACCATCCCATCGCGCTGCAGCAGGGAGATCTGGTGTTGGCGCTGCACGGCAGCTTCCTCCCTCTGCCGCCGCCGTTCCCGGACGTCGAGGAGACGCTGATCCCCGGCGAAGTTCTGGCCGCGCCCGGCGCCATCGAGCTGAACGCCGGCCGCGCCACTGCGGAGTTGCGGGTCACGAACCGCGGCGACCGTCCCATCCAGGTCGGCAGCCATTATCCCTTCGCCGAGACCAACCGCGCGCTGGTCTTCGATCGCGGCCGGGCCTACGGCATGCGGCTCGACATTCCCGCCGGCACCGCGGTGCGCTTCGAGCCCGGCGAGCGCAAGACGGTGCAGCTGGTCGCGATCGCCGGCGCCCAGGTGGTCCGCGGCGGGAACGCGCTCTCCGAGGGGCCGGTCTCCCCCGAGGGCCGCGCGCGCCTGCTGGAAGCCGTGGTGGCGCGGGGCTTCGGCCACGCCGAGGAGCAGCCATGAGCCGCAGCCTCGACCGGCGCCACTACGCCGACCTCTTCGGGCCGACCACCGGCGACCGGGTGCGGCTGGGCGACACCGCGCTCATTGCCGAGGTCGAGCGCGACCTGACCTCCTATGGCGACGAATGCAAGTTCGGCGGCGGCAAGGTCCTGCGCGACGGCCAGGGGCAGCAGGCGGGCGCCTCCAATGCCCAGGCCCTCGATTGCGTGATTACCAATGCATTGATTCTCGATTGGACCGGCATCTACAAGGCTGACCTCGGAATCAAGAACGGCCGGATCAAAGGAATCGGCAAAGCCGGCAATCCCGATACCATGGCGGGGGTCACCCCGGGCCTCGTGGTCGGCGTTACTACCGAGGCCATCGCCGGCGAAGGCCTGATCCTCACCGCCGGTGGAATCGACACGCACATTCATTTCATCAGCCCGCAGCAGGCGCCCGAGGCGCTGGCGAGTGGCATCACCTCCTGGGTGGGCGGCGGCACCGGGCCCGCCACCGGCACCAATGCCACCACCTGCACGCCAGGCGAATGGAACCTGGCGCGGATGCTGGAAGCGGTGGACGACCTGCCGCTCAACATCGGCTTCACCGGCAAGGGCAACACCTCGCGGCCCGAAGGCTTGCTCGAGCAGATTCGCGCCGGCGCCATCGGCCTCAAGCTGCACGAGGACTGGGGCACTACCCCGGCCGCCATCGACTGCTGCCTCACCCTGGCCGAGGGAGAGGACGTGCAGGTGACCATTCACACCGATACCTTGAATGAATCGGGTTTCGTCGATGATTCGATCGCGGCATTCAAGGGCCGGACCATTCATACCTATCATTCCGAAGGAGCCGGCGGCGGGCACGCGCCCGATATCCTCAAGGTGTGTGGGGTGCCGTACGTGCTGCCGTCGTCCACCAATCCGACGCGGCCCTTTACCGTCAATACCCTCGACGAGCACCTGGATATGTTGATGGTCTGCCATCATCTTGATGCCAAGGCCCCCGAGGACGTCTCGTTCGCGGAGAGCCGCATCCGCGGCGAGACCATCGCCGCCGAGGACATTCTCCACGACCTCGGCGCCATCAGCATGATGTCGAGCGACAGCCAGGCGATGGGCCGGGTCGGCGAGGTCATCACCCGCACCTGGCAGACGGCGCACAAGATGCGCGAGCAGCGCGGGCGCTTGCCGGAGGAGCGCGGCGACAATGACAATTTCCGTATCCGGCGATACCTCGCCAAATACACCATCAATCCCGCCATCGCGCACGGCTTCTCCGAGGAGGTCGGTTCGGTCGAGGCCGGCAAGCTGGCGGACCTGGTGCTGTGGCGGCCCGGCTTCTTCGGCATCAAGCCCGAGCTGGTCATCAAGGGCGGGCTCATCGCCTGGGCGCAGATGGGCGATGCCGGCGCCTCGATTCCGACGCCGCAGCCGGTGATGATGCGGCCGATGTTCGGCGCCCGGGCGCCGGGCGCGCTTAGCCTCGCCTTCGTCTCCGGGCGGGCGCTTCGCGAAGGCAACGTCCGCGGCCTGCGCAAGAAGCTGGTGGCGGTGCGGCGCTGCCGCGGCCTCGGCAAGCGCGACATGAAGCTCAACGACGCGCTGCCGGAGCTGACCGTCGATCCCGAGACCTACCAGGTTCGCGCCGACGGCGTGCTGCTCACCTGCGATCCAGCGACGTCGTTGCCGCTTGCGCAGCGCTACTCGCTCTTCTAGCCATGTGGCGCTTCCTGCAGCTGGCCGACTCTGCCTTTCCGACGGGCGGCTTCGCGCATTCGTTCGGGCTCGAGGCCGCGGCGCAGGCGGGCGAGATCCGCGGCAGCGAAGGCCTGCTGCGTTTCACCCGCGGCGCCCTCTGGCAGGCGGGCTACGGCGCACTGCCGCTCTGCCGCGCCGCCTGGCAGGATCTCCAGGCGCTGCCCATCGCCGACGCGCGCGCCGAATCCTTCCTAATGAGCCACGTGGCCAACCGCGCCAGCCGGACCCAAGGCCGGGCGCTCCTGGGAACGTGTGCGCGCATCTTTCCTGCCGAAGTCGCCGCGGTGCAGGCGCAGGCGGCGGGCCTCAAGCTGCACCTCGCCCCGCTCTGGGGCGCGGCGCTTCGCGCGCTGGGGCTCTCGCTCGACGAAGCCCAGCGCCTCCTGCTCTGGAGCACGGCGCGCGGCGTGCTCTCGGCGGCGGTGCGCACCGGCCTCTGTGGCACGCACGAGGGGCAACAGCTGCTCGCAGCCCTGGGCCCGCTGCTCGACGAAGTGCAGCTCTCCTGCGGCCAGCTTCCGCTCGAGGCGCTGGCCCAGCCTTCGCCCATCGCCGACCTGCTGCAAGGCGCGCACGACCGGCTCTACTCCCGGCTCTTCCAGTCCTGAAGGAGATCTCCCCATGGCGCACGAAGGCGATCACGAGCACGCCGATCATCCGGGCCACTTCCACGAGCGCGGGACCCAGCGCCGCCGCGACTTCCGGGCGCGGGCGTTCACCGTCGGCGTGGGCGGTCCGGTGGGCAGCGGCAAGACCGCGCTGCTGCTCGCGCTCTGCCGCGCGCTGCGCGAGAAGGTCAGCCTGGGCGTCGTCACCAACGACATCTTCACCCGCGAGGACGCCGAGTTCCTGGTCCGCAACCAGGCGCTGCCTTCCGAGCGCATCCGCGCGGTGGAGACGGGCGGCTGCCTCACGCGGCCATCCGCGAGGACATCAGCCATAACTTAATGGCGCTGGAACAGCTGATGGAAGAGGTCCACCCCGAGCTGCTCTTCGTCGAGAGCGGCGGAGACAACCTGGCGGCGCAGTACAGCCGCGAGCTCGCCGATTACACCATCTACGTCATCGACGTCGCCGGCGGCGACAAGGTGCCGCGCAAGGGCGGGCCCGGCATCACGCAATCGGATCTGCTGGTGATCAACAAGACCGACCTCGCGCCCCACGTCGGCGCCGACCTGGGCGTGATGGACCGCGACGCTCGCCGCATGCGCGGACAGGGCCCCACCGTCTTTGCGCAGATCACCAGGGGCGTCGGCGTGGAGGAGATCGCGCGGCAGGTGCTCCTCGCCGCGCGCAGCGCGCAGAGCTAAGAGGCGCGGCCCGGAGCAACGTGGGCAGCGATTCGTCGGAGAAGGTATTGACGCCGGTGGCACGCGAGTCGCGAGGTTGGTGGCGGTAGCGCATGGGAATCGAACCCACCGAGGACGACTCTCATCGCCCGCCACCGGTTTTGAAGACCGGGCCGGCCACCAGATCCGGACGCGCTACCGCTGCGGAATCTAGCAGGGTTTAGAGCGGCGCCCAGCGATTTATCGGCTGACCTGGACTGCGCCGCGGTCGATGGATCCCGTGGGCCGCGCGGTCCCGAAGTAGTCGTCGGCGGGCGCCAGCGTGCCGGTTCCCGACCGCACGGCCGGTGAATCGCCGCGCGGGGCAAAGTTGCCCTGCGCCGGATTGATCAGCCCCGCCGGCGCGACCAGGTCGGTGGCGCCCTTATAGGGAACGCGAACGCCGTCCCAGAGGTTGTAGCTGTACGCATTTCCGTCTGCGAGCGTGAGGTCCTTCCCCACCAGGTTCTGGGCGATGTTGTTGACGACGTTCACGTCGGTGGACCCATATCCGTCGATCTCTCCGGCATTGAGGTAATCGGAAGTCGAGAGCAGATCGTTCCAGGCGGTGTTGTTCACCACCTCGACGTGCTCCGAGCGATTGATGTGGATTCCGCGACCTCCGTTGTCGTGGACGATGTTGTTGGCGATCCAGGTGCGCCCGGTATAGCGCACGTATTGGATATCATTGGTCCCCAATGCGGCCTGCGCGTGCATCGAGTCGTCGATGATGATGCCGTTGCCGTCGTAGATGGCCACCGGCTTCCCATGGATGAAGGGCAGGTTGTTGCGATTGCCGGAAGAGAGGTTGCCGACGATGAAGTTCTTGTAGCCGTTCTTCGTGCCGCTGCCGGGCGCGTCGGTGAGGTGGTAGAGCCCGATGCCGCTGGTTCCAAAGACGGTCCACCAGGAGTTGTCATAGACGCGGTTGTGGGCGATGGTGATGGCGTCGCCGGCATTGACTTCGATACCCGCGCCCGCGCAATCGTGAATGATTGAATTGCGAATGACGATGTCATGAGGAATTGGCGGGTGGACGTTTCCATATCCGACACCATCGACGAAAATGCCGTTGTGGTTCAGCGCCGCCTGCGTGCCGTCGTTGGCGGCCGCTTCCGCCGGCGTAATCGAGCCATTCAGGCCGACGACCTCGAAACCATCGATAGTGACATAAGAAGCGCCGAGCAACTGGATGCCCGCCCAGGCGCCCCTAGGGATTTGCACCACCGGATGCTGTCCCTCCGCCGCGACGAAGCGGATCCATGCGTCGGGCGTGCCCGAAACGGCGAGCGTCAATGGATTGGTCCCGCCGTCGCTGGTGTACGTTCCGCTCATCACCCGCACGGTCCAGCCGGGCTTGACCGCGGCGGCGGCGCGGTTGAGCGTCTTGAAGGCCGCCGTTGGCGTGCGTCCGTGGTTGGCGTCGTCGCCCGTGCGGGCGTCGACATAGAAGATTGGCTCGGTCGGAATGCCCGCGTCGCCGCCGGACGCGAGTCCGGCGTCGGGGGATCCACCGCCGGTTCCTGCGTCGGCGACCGCGACACCCGCATCGGTGCCTGACGGCCCCAAGGAAGCAGTCCCGGGCGCACCGCCGGCGCAACCGAGCAAGAGCGCTGCGAACAAGAGCGGCTTCCAAGTCACCCGATGCACCGGTCAATGGTTGGACCCCGTGTCGCTGTCCGCAATCGTCGGCCGGCCGGGCACACGCCGCGACTCTCGACGAGCGAGGGGCCGGTCAGTCCTCAGCAGGGAGCAGCGGCGGAAGCGGCGCGGCGCGCGCGCAGAAAGCCCAGGGTCCAGCCGCACGCGAGCAAGGCGAGGCAGGCGCAGCCGAGCAGCAGGTAACGGTGCACCAGCAGATCCGCGCTCCATCCGTACTGGTCGCTGAGCACGCTCGGGTCGCTCAGCCCCGCGCCTTCGTTCATGCCGAAAGGGATGAGGTCGTAGTTCCGGCGCGCCCCCCACCAGAGGGAGAAGACGTCGGCGAAGGCGGCGGCGCCAATGGCGAGAAAGCCCCAGCGCAGCCAGCCGCGGTGGAGCGCGCTGCCTTCGCGCGCATAAACCGTCAGCATGAGGAGCGTGCCCAGGACGAGCGCGCCGCCGTCGCCCATGAAGTAGATGAGCTGGCGTGCGCGCGGCTCGGAGAGGAAGGCGGCGCAGCCCAACTGGAGCGCAGCGAGAAAGGCCAGGGCGCGGGCGAGCGCGGGGTGGTCGTTTTGCGCGGCCCGGAAGGCGCCGAAAGCGAGCGCGGCCAGCACCAGGACCTCGAAGACGAGCGACTGCCGCGCCGCCACCGGAGTCAGCCACGGGCCCGGAAAGGCGAGATACCCGCAGAGCCAGGCCGTCGCCGCGTGTCCCAACTCGTGCACCCACATGCTGAAGAAGACGCGCAGCAGGAAATGGCCAGGGCCGGTTGCGACGAGGCCGAAGGCGACCAGCAACGCGACGGGGATCGCCCAGATCCGCAGTCGCAGCTCGAGCTGGGCGTCGTCCGCATCCCATTCGCTCATCGCTGGCATGACGGATCCATGCACTCTTCCTACCCGTCCCGCGCCACTCGGTGCAATCATGGGCGCCGTGCAGGAAGCGCACCTCGAGCTGACCAGCCTCCGCTGCCCGCGCTGCGCGGGACAGCTGGTCCTGCGCGTGCTGGCCGAGGAGCGCGGGCGCAGCGCGCTGCTCAGCCTCGACAGCGCCTGCATCGCCTGCGGCGTCTCGCCCTGGGCCGCGCCCGACCAGCGCAGCATCGTCTTCACGCCGGGCGCGTCGATCGGCGAAGCGCTGGGCGGCGTTCCGCAGGCGGCTCTGGCCCAGGACGCGGACACCAGGCTGGCCGCGGCGCAGGCGCGCATCGACAGCCTGCTGCGCCGCTGCGAGTCGCTGGAGCACAGCCTCGCCGCCTCGCAGCGCAACCTTCAGCGGGTGAAGCAGAGCGACGTCGAGCTGGCCCTGCGCGCGGAGATCTCGCACCTGGAAGGCGAGCTCGCCGCCGCCCGCGCCGAAGTCCGCCGCTCGGAAGAGGCGACCCGCGGCGAAGTGGGCGGCGGCAAGCGCCCCATCGAAGTCGAGTAGCTCCCCTACCAGACCACGCAGCGATCCGCCTTCGCCAGCGGCGCCCCGGCCGTGCAGGAGAACGCCTTGGCGAAGTCGGGGTTGTCGGAGACGGGCCCGTTGACCCGCCACTGCGCCGACGAGTGCGGGTCGGTGTTGGCGCGCAGTCTGAGATTTTCCGGCCGGTAGTTGGTGCACCAGGTCTGCGCGAAGGCGATGAAGAAGTCCTGGTCCGACTTCGGGTCCGCGGCCCCGCCCTGCTTCTGGTGCAGCGCCGAGAGCGCCATCTTCAGGCCGCCGATGTCGGCGATGTTCTCGCCCAGGGTCAGCTTGCCGTTCAAGTGCATGTCGTCGACGGTGACGTAGCCGTCGTACTGCTTGGCCACGCAGGCGGCGCGCTCTTCGAAGGCCT
>JANXXR010000607.1 GCA_025350525.1 Deltaproteobacteria bacterium | reverse complement strand
GTCCACCTTCTGCTCGGCGGTCTCCGGATGCTGCTGGCCGGCCCGCGACAGCTCGGCGAGCCGCTCGGTGGCGCGCTGCACGTTCTCGCCGATGCGGTCGAGCAGCACCTTGCGCTGCTCCGGATCCAGCTCGTCCCGCGCCTCCTCGACGAGGAGTTGGAGGTTGTGCAGCGGGTTCTTCAAGTCGTGCGCCACCGCCGCCGCCACCACCCAGATGGCCTGCCGGCGCTCGGTGCCCTCCAGCCGTTCGGCCAGCACCTCGGCGGCGGCGCGCTCGGCCTCCTGCAGCCCGCGCGCGCGCTGGGCGTAGATGAGGACGGCGGCGAAGAGCACGCCGGCGAGCGGCGGCGCCACCCAGTCGACGAAGATCAGCACCCAGAGCGTGGGGCCGGCCACCATGCTGGCGGCAGGCAGGATGTGATCGAGGCTCGCCAGCAGCAGGCCGACGAAGAACCCCAGCACAATGACCAGCACCGACTTTAGCCGTCTGAACACGGGCAGACCCTACCAGACGCGGGGTGTCCCACCTCCTGCGTCTTTCGTGGGGGCTTTGGAATCAAGCGACCTGCCTGTACTGTTGAAGGGAAGGCACACGACAGGAGACCGCTTGACCAGGACGAACCTGATCTTCGCTGCGCTCGGTGTGATCTTCCTCGCTGGCCCGGCCTCGTGGGCGAAGAGCGAGAAGAGCAAAGTGGTCCAGAAGGCGCTGCGGCACAGCGTGCGGGTGGAGGTGCTGGTTCGCGGCGTGGTGCAGCGCTCGGCCTCCGGCGTGGTCATCGCCACCGAGGGCAAGACTTCTTACATCCTCACCAACGAGCACGTGGTGCAGCGCGAAGGGCTCTCGGGCGCGGCGTCGTTCCAGGTGGTGATCGAGCGGCCGAAGTTGCACCGGCTCAAGGCGCGCGTCGTCGCCGAGGGCAAGGTGCCCGACGAAGACCTGGCGCTGCTCGCCGTCGAGGGCGAGGCGCTGCAGCCCGCGCCGGTCGCCGCGGAGGACCAGATCGACGTGGGCGACGACGTGGTGGTGGTGGGCGCTCCCTACGGGCGGGCGCTCAGCGTCTCGTCCGGCATCGTCAGCCAATTGGAGACCGACGAGCAGGACGGCCGCCAGCAGAAGTCGATGAAGACCGACGCGCCCATCGGCTACGGCGCCTCGGGCGGCGGCGTGTTCGACGTGCCTTCAGGCAGGCTGGTGGGCCTGGTCGAGGGCTACCGCACCGCCAAGGTGGCCTTCGGCGGGCTCAGCAAGGACGACTTCTCCTTCGACGTGCCCATGCCCGGTGAAACCTTCCTCGCGCCGCCCACCAAGATCCGCTCCTTCATCGCCCGCAGCGGCCTCGGCAAGCTGGCCGGGCTGCGCGGCACGCCCGCGCCGGTGGGACAGCCCGGCGGCACCATGGCGCAGGGGCCGGGCGCACCGTAGAGTGCTGGGCATGCGAGCGGACTGGGATTCCTACTTCATGCAGATCGCGTCGGTGGTCGCGTCGCGCGCCACCTGCGACCGCAAGCACGTCGGCGCGCTTTTGGTGCGTGACCGGATCATCCTCTCGACCGGTTACAACGGCTCGATCCGCGGCATGCCCCACTGCGACGAGGCCGGCCACATGCTGGAGAACGGCCACTGCGTCGCCACCATCCACGCCGAGGCCAACGCCATCTTGCAGGCGGCGCGCAACGGTGTCCGCATCGAAGGCGCGGACATCTACACCACCGCGAGCCCCTGCTGGCCTTGCTTCAAGCTCATCGCCAACGCCGGCATCGGGCGCATCGTCTACGGCGAGTTCTACCGCGACGAGCGCATCTTCGAGGTGGCCCAAAAGGTGGGCATCTTGCTGGTCGATCTGTCGGCGAGGGCTCGGGATCCAGCCTCCCCGGCCACCGGTGCGGCCGAGAAGGCAAGCGCGCTGCCGACTGAAAAGCACACTGCTTGACAGCACCCCATAACTAGGCGGAATGCTGGACGTAGCACCGACCGCACGGCCCTTTGAGGGTCAGGCGAGGGGGCCTCAATGCGCGCGTCTTGCCGAGCCATTCCGATCGCCATCGCCATCTGCGCCGCCGCACCGGCGTTTGCCGATGCGCAGTCACAGGTCCAGGCTGCCAGGAAGGCCGAGCGCCGCGGGGAGTGGAAGCGCGCCCTCGAGGCCTGGAAGGCCGCCTACGCCGCGGACTTCAACGCCGAATACCTCATCGGCATCGGCGACTGCTCCGTGAAGCTGGGCAACACCGACGAGGCCCGGAAGAACTACAACGCCTATCTCGCCGACCCGCTGGCGCTGCCGGCCAACGTCGAGAAGGTCAAGGCCAAGGTGGCCTCGCTCGACAGCGCCGGAGGCGCGCTGGCGCTGCCGGGCGGCGGGCTGGCACTGCCGGGCCCGGACGCGCCGGCGTCGAACTCTCCGCCTCCGCTGCCGCTGGGCTCGCCGCCGCCGCTCCCGGGCCTTGACCTGCCCGGCTCGACGCCGGTGGCCGTGGCGGAAGAGAAGGGCCGCAAGGGCAAGCGCACGAGGGGCCGCGAGGCTCCGCCGCCGCTCCCCGGTCTCGATCTGCCGAGCCTCGGCGCTGCGCCCGCTGCGCAGGTTGCCGAGAGGAAGCAGAACGCGCCCCCGGGGCTGTCCTTGCCCGGCCTCGAACTGTCGGGTCTTCCGCTGGCCCAGCCTGCGCCGGCGCTACCTGTGAAGCGGGACCAGTCCGCGGTCGCCAACAACACGCCGTCGCCAGTCACCAAGACCACCGGCACGCAGGTCGCGATGACGTCGCCGCGAGAGCGCAAGCCGGTGCCGGAGGCCGTCATCGCCCAGAGGCCCCCGCCTGGCGCGCAGTTCCAGGCTTCCGAGGGCAACTCGAAGACGCTGGCCTACGTCGCCGCCGGAGTCGCGGTGGTGGGGCTCGGGGGAGGAGCGTTCTTCTTCACCCAGGCGGGGTCTGCCCACTCGGACCTGACGGGCTCGGTGCACGACAGCGCCACGGCCCAGACGCTCATCGACAAAGAATCCAAGAGCAAGACCTTAAGCTTCATCGGCCTGACTGCGGGCCTGGTTTCCGCAGGCGTGGCCGCGGCGCTCTTTGCGTTCTAGCGCTCGCTTGATGAATCGATTTTTTTCGAGACGGCCGCGGACGAATTCCGGCCGGAAAGAGGATCGCATGACCTGGTTCAGTCGCTTCGGAACGCTGCTCATCGCGGCCGCAGCCCTTGCCTCCGCCTGCTCCGTCAACGAAGCCGGCAACATTCCATGCGGCGACAACACCAACTGCCCCCCCGCCTATCCGACCTGCGGATCGCGCAGCGTCTGCGTGGCCTCGGCGGCGGCGGCCAAGCTCGAGGTGGTGACGGGCGACAAGCAGAGCGCCATCTCCGGTTCGCAGCTCGCGGCGCCTCTGGTGGTGCGGGTCCTCGACACCAACGGCAACCCGGTCCAGGGCTTTGTCATCGCTTGGTCGGCGTCGGCGGCGAGCAGCGTCTCGGTGGCGTCGACCACCACCGGACCGGACGGCAAGGCGCAGGTCCTCGGGACCATCGCCAAGAAAAATGGCACCACGACCTTCACCGCTACCGCGACGGGCCTCGCCGGCTCCCCGCTGGCGCTGACCGCGGCCGGAGTCAGCGGGCCGGCGGCGAAGCTCGTCGGAGTCGCCGGCGCCGACCAGACGGCGGTCGCGGGTAGCGCATTGCCCACGCCGCTCGGCGTCCTCGTTACCGACGTCAACGACAACCCGGTCGTCGGCGCCACCGTCACCTGGTCGTCCGCGGCCGGCGGCGGCAGCGTCGTGTTGGCGTCGACCAACACCATCGCCGATGGCACCGCCACCACCACCGCCCTGCTCGGCACGGTGGTCGGAAGCAACGCTTACGTCGCTACCGCCAGCAACGGGAGCACGGCGCTGTCGGGATCGCCTGTCACCTTCAACGCCACGGGCGCCGCCGGTGTCGCCGCGCATTTCGTGTTGAGCGGACCCTCGGCCACCGTCGCGGGCGTCGTGCAGAACTACACGCTGACAGCCCAGGACTCGAACGGCAACATCGCGGTCGGGTATCGAGGAACGGCGACGATCAGCTCGAACGACTCCAACGCCGCGCTTCCTGCGGCGCATGCCTTCACAGTGGTGGACGCAGGAATCCTGCATTTCACCGCGATTCTCAAGACCGCCGGGACTCGCTCCGTCACCGCCATTGACGGTAACCTGAGCGCCTCGATCCCGAGCATCTCCGTTTCGCCCGCCGCCGCCGCCTCGTTCGCGGTCTCGAATTTTCCAACTCCATCCGCCGCCACCGCCACCAACTCGTTCAGCGTCACCGCGCTGGACGCCTTCGGGAACGTCGCCGTCGGGTACCAGGGCACCGTCAACTTCTCCTCGTTGGACCAGCTCCCCACGTTTGTCCCAACGACGTACGCGTTCAAGAGCACCGACGCCGGCGTGGCCGGTGGCTTCACAGCGAAGTTGAGTCGTGCCAGCTCGGGCACCGACATCACCGTGACCGACGCCGGCAACGCAGCAATCAGCGGGGCCCAGACCGGCATCGTCATCACCCCCGGCGCGGCAGTCTCCATCACCGTGGCTGGCTTTCCCAGCCCGGTGGGGGCAGGCTTCACGGGAGGAGCTGTCCTCGTCACGGTCAAGGACACCTTCGGCAACACCGCGAGCGGCTATCGAGGGACCGTCCATTTTAACAGCGACAACGCAAGCAAGGTGCTTCCTTCGGACTACCCTTTCACTTCCGGCGACCTCGGTTCAAAGGCCTTTCCGGTTACCCTCAACACGGCCAGCGCCACGGCGACCTTCTTCATCAGCGTCACCGACACCCTCACCCCGTCTATCGCGGGCTCGCAGACAGGAATCCACGTCGACCCGGCGCCCGCGGTTTCCTTGAGCGTAACCTCCTCGGCGAGTTCCACCGTGGCTGGAGCGGCGCTCACCAGCGTGACCGTCACGGCCAAGGACACCTTTGGCAACACCGTCACCGGCTATGCAGGCACCGTCCACTTCACCAGCAGCGACAGCCAGGCTACGGCGAGCCTGCCGGTCGACTCGGCGCTGCCCGGCGGCAGCAAGAGCTTCAGCGGAATCACCTTCAAGACGGCTGGAGCGCAGACCATCACAGCAAAGGACATTGCCCCTTCCTCGACGATCACCGGCACCTCTTCGACCATCACCGTCACTGCCGCGGCCACCACCGCATTCATCGTCAGCGCACAGGGGTCGACGCAGACAGCAGGCGCCCCCTTCAATCTGGTCGTTACCGCAAAGGACACTTACGGCAACAACACCGGCGCTGCCTATACGGGCACGGTGCATTTCACCTCGTCGGATCCTCTGGCGACGCCGGGCAGCGGTTTGCCGGCGGACACGACGCTGGTGAGCGGAACCGCCACGCTTCTTACGACGCTGGAGACCGCCGGCACGCAGACCGTCACCGCCACGGACGGCGGCATCACCGGGTCCTCTGGAAACGTGACGGTCAATCCCGCCTCAACGAGCAAATTCATCGTCGCTGCCTCCACGTCGCAGACCGCCGGTGTCAGCTTTAGCGTGACGGTCACTGCCCAGGACATTTTCGGCAACACCACCCCGAGCTACGCCGGCACGGTCCTCATCACCTCGAGCGACGGCGCCTTCGTGCCTCCCGCTTCCTCGACGCTGACTTCGGGGAGCAAGGTCTTTACGGGAGCCGTTCTCAAGACTGCCGGATCGCAGACTGTCATCGCCACTGATTCCGTCTCGTCTGGACTCCACGGCACCTCGGCACCGATCACGGTGAGCCCTGCGGCCGCCAGCACCTTGCTGGTGAGCACCTCAGCCGGCTCGCCTCAGACTGCTGGAGTGGCTTTCGACGTGACAGCGACGGCGAAGGACCCGTTCGGAAACGTAGCGACGGGCTACGCCGGAACCGTTCACTTCACCTCGACCGATGGCACGGCGACGGCCGGCGCCGGCCTGCCCGCCAACTCCACTCTGCCTAGCGGCACCAAGACCTTCACTGCGGGCGCGACCCTGAAGACTGCGGGCGCGCAGACCATCACTGCCACCGACGCGCCCAACTCGATCAACGGCACTTCGGCGTCCATCACGGTCGGGCCGGCCGGCATCAACTCCTTCAGCTTCGCCGCCATCGGCGCGCAGACGGCGGGCACGTCTTTCAGCTTCACCGTCACGGCCAAGGACGCGTTCAGCAACACGGCCACGGGCTACGCCGGCACGGTGCACTTCACCTCCACCGATGGGACTGCGACCTCCGGCGCCGGGCTGCCCGCCGACGCCACTCTGACCGCGGGCACCGGCACCTTCAGCGCGACGCTCAAGACCGCGCCTTCGCAGACCATCACCGCAAAGGACACCCCGGGAACGGCGACCGGTACGACCGCTGCCATCACCGTGAATCCGTCGACGGCCACTACGCTCACGGTGCAGGCGTCGAGCCCGCAGACCGCGGCCATCGCCTTCAACGTCACCGTGACCGCCAAGGACACCTACGGCAACACTGCGACCGGCTACGGCGGCACGGTGCACCTGAGCAGCTCGTCGGATGGGCAGGCCGTCTCGCCGCTCGACTCCATCCTGACCAGCGGCGCCAAGGTCTTCAGCTTCACCTTGAAGACCGCCGGCACCCAGACGGTCACCGCTGCCGACACCGTGACGGGCAGCATCACAGGCACCACGGGCAGCATCACCGTCAACGTCGGGGCGGCCAGCACCTTCACCGTGGTGGCGGCCTCACCCCAGGTCTCGGGCAACGCCTTCAACGTGGCGGTGACCGCAAAGGATGCCGGCGGCAACACCGTCACCACCTATTCCAGCGTGGTCAACATCACTTCGACCGATCTCGCGGCGGTGCTGCCGGGCGGCTCGACGCTGACCAGCGGCACCAAAAACTTTCCCGTCACGCTCAACACCGCTGGCGCGCAGACTGTCACTGCCACGCAGTCGGGCGGTGCCATCAGCGCGACGTCGGCGGTGATCACGGTCAATCCGGGCGCGACCAGCAAGCTGGTCATCTCGACTCACCCCAACAGCGTGGTCGCCGGGTTCGCGAACTCAATCACCGTCACCGCCGAGGACGCGGCCAGCAACGTGACGCCAGCGTACGCGGGCACCATCGTGTTCTCCACCAACAACACGGGCACGCTGCCCGGGAACTTCACGTTCGTGCCGGGCACGGACAACGGCGTCCACACGTTCGTCGGCGGAGTGACGCTCACCACTCCCGCGGTTGCTAGCGCCACCATCAGCGTGAACGACGGCACCTTCACCACCGCGCAAAACTCGATCACGGTCGTGCCTGCTCCGCTCTTCTTCCAGGGCACCGCGACGTTGCTCGTCGGCGGATCGCGGGCCGGGCAGATCTTCATCGCCGGCGGCACCTCGGTCGTGGACACCGCCGCCAACGCCACCAGCAACACGTACTTCTATAATCCCGGCACCGGCGGCATGTTGCCCGGGCCCGCCATGCAGACGGCGCGCTATGCGCATACGGCAACCGCGACAACGCTGGGGCAGGTGGTGATCGCGGGAGGACCATTCGGCTCCAATTCCGACTTTGAGTTCGAGGTCTGCAGCACTGACGGGAACACCCCCTCCTGCGCTTCGGTTACCGGAGCAGCCAAGAACAGCGGCCGCTGCAATGCGGCGGCAGCGCTGGTGACTTCGTCGCCCACCTACCGCGTGATCGTCGCGGGCGGCGACACCTGCGGCAGCGCTACCGCTCTGTTGACCTGGTCTGTCTGGGACAGCAGCACGCCGACGGCGACCACTCCCAATGGTTCAGGAAACAAGCTGACCATTGGACGGAGGCTGCATACGGCCTCGGCGGTCGGGAGCGGCGTCGTTCTCTTCGCGGGAGGGACGGCCGGCCAGACCGCCGATCTCTTCAACAACAACGCGACCGTCACCAGTTCGACCGTCGTCGCGACGACCGGAGCGATGAACGCGCCCCGCAGCAGCCACACTGCGACGCTGATCACCACCGGGACAGCCGCCTGTCTGTCCGGCCCCTGCGTGCTGCTTGCGGGGGGCAACGGCGGCGCTGGCCTGACTTGGGAGATCTACGATCAGACCAGCAAGACTTTCCCGCGCCATGCCTCGGGCGGGAACGACCTCCTCGTGCCCGGCCGCAAGCAGCACGTCGCTGCATCCTTCAGCAACGGAAAGATCCAGCTCGCCGGCGGGACTAACGGCTCCTCCGATCAGAAAAGCACGGAGGCCTTCGATCCGGCCACCCAGTCCTGGGGCGCAGGGTTGGACATGGGGATCACGCGCAATCGTCCGGCGGGAGCCTACGCGACGCAGAACCTGCTGCTCGTGGTGGGCGGCAACCTCACTGCGCCGTCCATCGAGGCCACGACGCCGCCTCCCTAGGTCCTCCGAAAGCAACAGCACATGCGGGGGTGGCCTTCCCCGGCCGCCCCCGTAACTTTTTCAACGTAAGAATTGCCAGGAAGCGTTGGCGACTGGAAAGTCCTCTCGTGGCCGCATTGCGGCCAGCCCTCCCGTGCCGCGAGTGTGGGCGCGGCCAAGAGGCGCCGACCATGGGGCATCCGATCAAGCGCATCCCGCACACCGATGACGAGCCCGGCCGCCGCGCGGCGGATCACGCGCTGCTGCTCGACCGCATCGCCGTCGGCCTCGCCCATGAAGGCAAGAACCCGCTGCACAACATGGTCCTCCACCTGCAGCTCATGTCCGAGAAGCTTTTGCAGCCGGAGCCGCGCGCCGGCTCGCCCATCGAGAAGCACCTCAAGGCGCTGCGCGACGGCATCCTCCGCGTCGATCACCTGCTCAAGGCCTTCGGCGACTTTGCCTCGCCCGAGCACCTGCCGCCCGACCTGGGCGGGGCCGTCTCGCGGGCGGCGCAGCTCCTGGGCTACGACGCGCGCAGGTCTGGAGTGCAGCTCGCGGTCCGTGCGCCCGACGCGCTGCTGGTGCAGTCCGACGGGCGCTGGCTCATCGATCTCGTCGCCCATGCGCTGGTCGCCGCCATCGAATCCGCCCGCGACGGCGGACAGGTCAGCCTCCACCTCGAGGAGCGCGGTCCGGTGGCGGTGCTCACCTTGCATGCGTCGGGCGGTCTGGGCAGCCGGGAGCTGGCGCTGCCCCACCTCGATGCCGCCCGCAGCCTGGCCGTCCAGGCGGCGTGCGAGCTCTCGATCGATGCCCCTCCGGCGGGGGGCGCCCGCCTCTCGCTCTCGTTCCTTCACTCGCGCTAAGAGGTCCTCACCCCATGTCGAAGGCCCGCATCCTGATCGTCGACGATGAAGAGTCGACCCGCGACCTCTTCGCCGAGCTCCTCCAGCGCTGGGGCTACGACGTCGATCAGACGGCGGACGGCCACGGCGCCCTCAAGCTCGCCACCGAGACGCACCCGGACGTGATCATCAGCGACTTGGTGATGCCCAAGCTCGACGGCCTGGCGCTGGTGCGGGCGCTGCGCGAGGAGCAGCCCGACACGCCGGTGGTGATCATCACCGGCAAGGGCACCATCGACGCGGCGGTGGAAGCCGTCCGCGAAGGCGTCTTCGACTTCGTCGAGAAGCCGCTCGATCCGGCGCGCCTCAAGGTCATCCTCACCCGCGCGCTGGAGAAGAAGCAGACCCTGCACGAGATGCAGGTCCTCCGCCGCCGCCTCGGCCAGGTGGACGCGGGCGTGGGCCTCGTCGGCAGCTCGCCGCCGATGCGCAAGGCCATGGAGCTGGTCGAGAAGGTGGCCCCCTCGAAGGCGAGCGTGGTCATCACCGGGCAGAGCGGTACCGGCAAGGAGATGATCGCGCGGGCCATCCACCAGCTCAGCCCGCGGCGCGACAAGCCCTTCATCGCCATCAACTGCTCGGCGATTCCGGCCACGCTGATCGAGAGCGAGATGTTCGGCCACGAGCGCGGCGCCTTCACCGGCGCCGACCAGCGGCGGCTGGGCGCCTGGGAGTTGGCCGACGGCGGGACCCTCTTCCTCGACGAGGTCGGCGAAATCCCGGTGGAGCTGCAGGCCAAGTTCCTCCGCGTCATCGAGGAGGAGCGGCTGCGCCGGCTGGGTGGCAAGAACGAGATCAGCGTCGACGTCCGGGTCGTCTGCGCCACCAACCGCGACCTCAAGGAAGAGATCAAGGCGCAGCGGTTCCGCGAGGACCTCTATTTCCGCCTCAATGTCTTCCATATCAATTTGGCGCCTTTGAAAGAGCGCCGGGACGACATCCCGGTGCTGGTGCAGCACTTCATCGACAAGTTCTCCAAGGAGGGCGGCAAGAAGCTGCAGGGCGTCTCCAATGCGGCCATGAAGCTGCTTTCCGACTATGCCTGGCCGGGCAACATCCGCGAGCTGCGCAATACCCTGGAGCGGGCGGTCATCCTCTGCGGCGTGGGGCTGATCGAGCCCGAGCACCTGCCCTCGGAGCTGGCGGGCGGAGGAGGGGAGAGCGCCTATCTCAAGCTGCCCTATGGCCTGCCGCTGCGCGAGGTGGAGAAGGAATACCTCCTTGCCACGCTGGGCCGCTTGCAGAACAACAAGGCCCGCACGGCGCAGGCTTTGGGAATCAGCGAAAAGACGCTCTATAACAAATTGTATCGCTATTCAGGCCGCGGCCCGCGCACCAAGGACGAGGAGTCTTCCGAGGAGGAAGTCATCGATCCGGCCGAAATCAAGGTCACCGGAATCGGATAAAATGCTTAAGGCGCACCACGGAGACACGGAGGCCACGGAGTAAGCTCTTCACAAAAAAGCCTCCGCGCCCTCTGTGCCTCCGTGGTGCGCTTTCTAATGCGGGATGTGCGCGACTTCGACGCGGTCGCGCCCCGAGCGCTTGGCGCGGTAGAGCGCTTCGTCGGCGCGGCGGAGCAGGTCCTCGGCGGCGTCGGGCGAATCCAGGTCCTCCGCGCTGACCGCGGCGACGCCGATCGATCCGCGCACCGGCAGCCCGGCGTGCCCGCTCACTTCCACCAGCCGCTTGCGCAGGCGCTCGGCGAAGAGCGCGCCTTGGCCTTCGTTGGTCTGCGGGAGCAGCACCACGAACTCGTCGCCGCCGTACCGCGCCGCGAAGTCGGTGTCGCGCAGCTCCTCGCGCACCGCATCGGCCAGCGCCAGGATGGCGCGGTTGCCGGCGGCGTGGCCGAGGCGGTCGTTGATCTGCTTGAGCCCGTCGAGGTCGACCATCGCGCAGGCGAGGTAGTGCCCGTAGCGGTGGGCGCGGGCCACTTCCTCCTCGAGCCGCGCGTGGAACGAGCGGAAGTTGGGCAGGCCGGTGAGGCCGTCGGTCTGCGCCAAGGCCCGGTAATGCTCCTTCTGCGCCGACAGCTTCAGGGTCCGATCGACCCGCGCCATCAGCTCCTGTTCGGAGAAGGGCTTCGCCAGGTAGTCGGCCGCGCCCAGCGAGAGGCCCTGCGACTTGGTCTCGGCGTCGCCCTGGGCGGAGAGGAAGATGACCGGCGTGTCGGCGGTCTTGGCGTTGCGGCGCAGCCCGGTAAGCGCGCCGAAGCCGTCCATGCCGGGGAGGAAGAGGTCGAGCAGGACCAGATCCGGGTTGAGCTCGGCCGCGCGGCGCAGCGCCGTCTCGCCGTCGCCCACCGCATCGACGTCGTAGCGGGGGCGCAGCAGCTCGGAGAGCACCATCCGCGCGTCCTCGTCGTCCTCGACCACCAGGATGAGCGGGCGCACCCGCTTGCCCGACAGCCCCTGCGCCGCCTCGGCGGCAGGCTGCTCGTCGCGCGCCCGCGGTGCCTTGAGCCGGGCAGAGACCCTGCGAGCCACCTCGTCCGGAGTGCTGCCGGCGTCGTCGGCGCCGGCCTCGATGGCGAAGGCCG
>JANXXR010000588.1 GCA_025350525.1 Deltaproteobacteria bacterium | reverse complement strand
CTGTTCGCCTACCAATGGGCGCAGCCCGGCAAGAAGCTCCTCTTCATGGGCGGCGAGATCGCACAGTGGAGTGAATGGAACCACGACCAGAGTCTCGATTGGCACTTGCTCGAGGAGCTCCCACACCAACAGGTGTCGCTGCTGGTCGGAGAGCTCAATCGACTGTACAGAGAAGAGCCCAGCCTCCACGAGCTCGACTGTCAGTCGCGGGGTTTCGAGTGGGTGGAGGCCAATGACGCCGAATACGGGGTGCTCGCGTTTCAGCGCAACGGCGCGCGCGAAGGCGACTCCATCATCGCCATATTCAACTTCACGCCGGTGGCGCGGGACAATTACCGTTTGGGCGTTCAGGCGCCCGGCACCTGGCGCGAGATCCTCAACACCGACGCGACGCCGTTTGGCGGCAGCGGTCGCGGTAACTCGGGCGCCGTCGAGGCCACGCCGCTCGGCTGGCACGGCCGCCGATTCTCATTGAACCTTACCTTGCCGCCGCTCGGCGCCTTGTACTTGAAACGCGCTCGCTAAGGGCAATGCCACTCACTTTAGGGAATTCCCCGTCGGCGAGGAGGCGCCCGCTTTCGCGGATAGCTCGTCATCTTGATCTTCACCGCCCTGGGGTACGAACGGACGCGGCGGGCGGGAAGAATGTGGCGTCGCTTGATGCGCTCCCGCATACGACGAAGCCGGTCGACGATCGCCGTCGGCCGAATTCCATCCAGCCAGTTCACTTCATCGCGAATTTCGCGAAATGCACCGACGAAGCTGATTCGCACCGGTGGGACCTTCGCCTCTTCGGCGATCGACTCGATCTCCAGACGGACAAGGTTGTAGGCCAACAAGAGGCCCCACAGCTCTTGCGTGACACCGGCGGGCAGTTGACTGCGAAGGGCTTCCTCGCGGTCTAGCATTTCGGTTTTGACTTCGTCGAAGCCTAGCTCCAATTCCCAGCGCTCATGATAGAGCTCAATGAGCTCTTCCGCGGGGTACTCTTTCGGGTCGAGCAGCGAGGTCAGAAGCGTCTGCGGCGGCGAACCGGGGCGCTGGTAGCGAATGGCGCGCATCGGCCACCGCACAGGCAAGGAGTCGTCTTCCTTTCGGGCCTTCGCCGAAACCGTCATCGAGACCAGTTCGTCGCCGGGGCCCAAGGCCTTATCCAGCACCCATTTCGTGTTGCTCTTGGCCCTCGTGAGCCAGTGACGATTGCGCTTTCCGCGCGTCAACAAAATGAGGAGATTGGCTGCCAGAAATGCCCGGTCAAAGAGAGTGAGGGAATCATCAGGAATCGAGGGGGACATCCCCTTCGCACTGCTGATCTCTCCGACGTTATAGGGGGTAATTCGAGCAGCCGCCACGACGTGTGAGCGCAGCACCATCAACGCCACCAGCCTCAACATCGGATAGGCGCTCGGCCCGCGCACCTTCCCCGCAGTGGGTCCGCCAAAGTATCGTCGATTGCTCTCAGAATCAGGAACCCGAAACGTACTTCCATCCATGCCGTACAGAGAGAGTCCGTGAAATCGATGGCGCTCGGCACTCCGCGCAGACCACTTCTCACCGCTCTTATTGAAAAGCCATTCCAGAGGCTCTTCACCGACGCGATACCGCGCCTGGGTCACCGCGCTCGACGCCACCCCCCATCCGGTCGCCGCCGGCAGCGCAAGATCAAGCTTGTCCACAAGGTCCAGGATCGGCCGGTCACGAAACAGTCCCATCGCGATGATGAGCCACACGACCCGTTCCGCCGGAAGCCGCCGCTCGCGCACGGTCCCGGTACCGGTCGTCTCCAATGCTTCCTCGATCCATTGAGCGGGCAGATGTCGGCGGAACTTCCTGAAAGACAGCGGCCCGGCCAATGCCGCTGCCAGGGCCAGGGACTTTGCGATATGCATGGACCGCTCCTCGTCGCGATCGCCGCATCATGATCCTCTTAGCGGTGTCCACAATATCTCGACGAATGTTGCGGAAATCCGGAGGCGCCACGATCACTTACTGCCTATCTGATCGGCATTGTCGCTAGGGCTGGCAGATGGAGCTGACGCTGCAGTGCGGCTGAGAGGCGGGGCAGTCGCAGTCCGCATGGCACAAGACCGTGTCCTGCGACGTTACCGCTGTCCTGCAGTCGGACCCGCCCTCGAAGTAGTGGCAGTATCC
>JANXXR010000572.1 GCA_025350525.1 Deltaproteobacteria bacterium | reverse complement strand
ACCTCGCAGAATTCGCCTACCGCTTCAATCGCCGCTTCGATCTGGCCGGCTTGACCCAGCGGCTGATCGTCGCCGCCGCCACGACCAAACCTCGCCCGGAGCATCACCTGCGGTGGGCTGAACATTCTTGCTAATCAGCATGTTTATTATCATCCGTTGCATATTGGGGCGACAAAATAGCTGTGAGGCCGAGCGAAGGCTGTTCCTCACTCCTCACTCGCCTGGCTCGACACTTGGTAGAGCTCATCCTCAGACCTTCGGACGCCACTCGAGCTCCACTTCGTCGAACGATCCGTGCTGTGAGAGAGTTGCCGGATACAGCGGCCGGTACATCGGCAGCGCGTCGAGTTGCAAGCCGCAGCCGTCGACCACGGCTTCCGCGACAAGAGTGCTGCAATACAGCGTGCTCCGCGGTCTGCGGGCCAGGAGGCTCGGCGGAATGAGCTTCGAGGTGATCGCGGCCCATAGACCGTAGCTCTTGCCGACATGCCGGCGCGCCGCCGCGACGATGTCGAGACGCTCCTGGTCCGAGATCGACGGCAGGCGCCTGAGCGCCAAGCTGCGGGTTTGGGCGTACGTCCAGACTTGGCGCACTTGAATGCCGCCGAACCGCGTAGCGTCGATCAATTCGCCGTGACCCGCGTAGACGCCGGCGTGGGTAAAGGAGCGACCCACTCGATTCGGCCGGCTCCTGCTTGCAAGCTGCGCTACCGAAATGACCCACGGCCCGCCTTGGACCAAGACGACGTCGCCCTCTTTCCACTCGCTGAAGTTCGGGACGAAGGTCGTGGGCCAGCCCGCCGGAGCGCGCTCTGCCGGTGGATTGTCCGAAAGGTTGGCCTGCCCGATCGGCGGCAGAAGGCCGCTACGCAAAGGTCGCTGAGAGGACCTTGGGCGCCAAGACGCCCTGCAACACGACAGACAGGTGCTGCCCCAACCTCAGGTCGCCAACGCAGACACCCGCCGTGCGCTCCGAAATCGAGAGGCGCAGCCCGTCGTCGCCTTCGACGACCACCTTCCCCAGCTCGGGCACAAGGGAGACCACCGTAACCTTCACGCTCCGGCGCTGCCCATCGAACTTGCGTAGTTCACGATGGTGACGAGCGCCCTCACGCGACGGGTCACGCGTTGACCGAGTTCGATCATCCGCGCCAACGTCGCCGAGCGTAGTGACGTAGCCGAGCTTTGTCGTTCCCACGTGCAAAGCATAGTCCCAATTGGCCGCAGCGTGCCGCGGATAGTGCGAGCAGTGCTCCCGCCGAATGGGGGTAAAGCCCCGGGCGGTTATGCTTCTAGCCGAGCCTTTCGGCTGCCGCGGCGCGGCGAAGTTATCGGAAAAAGATAAACCTCCAAAACTCGATAGGTTCGCGACTGTACTCTCGCGCATGTTAGCGCACACTGCTGGTCTCAGCCGCTTCCGTGGTCGCCACACGGATCAAGGCTCCCGCTCCACATCTTCCTTGATCCGGCGCGGATCCGCAATAGGCTGGCCCCTCTCTATCCGCTTGCTGAGCTCCCTTCGCACCCGTTTGAGGAACACTTCTCGGTCGCTGGGACGGGAGATCTTTGTGTTTGCCAACAGGACGGCCGCGTCCAAGGCGGCATATGCCGAGACGAGCTCGGGGAATCGCCGGACGCCCTCCTCTGCCTCGACTCTCAGGAAAGCTTGCGCGCGATCTCGCGCCTGAGCGTCTCGTTGCGGGTCAGCTCTTCCATCTTGGGCTGGAGGCTCTCGCCCCACTGCTCGATGGTCTGGGGCGTCTCCGAGGGCTTGGCGGACGGTGTCGGGTGGGGCGAGTCCTTGCGCACGGGCTCGCTCGAGCTCGGCGAGGAGACGGTCGCGGATTTGCTCACGGGTGCCCTCCGATCGAAGTACAGGCAGATTGTCCCACCCCACTAGCTGCCTGCGGTGAGAGGGGTCGCGGATGTCGTGAACGATGAGGCTGACAGCATCGCCGAAGCGCTCCCGGACAGTGGCCAGGCCGTCCGGCATGCCGCCTTGGATGTTGGCCATCGTCTCAACGCCCGCACCGCGCCCGAGCTCGCGGAAGCGCTTGAAAGTGTTGCGCAGCGCGTACTCCGGCTTGGGGTGGACCACCATCAGGACTGGCTCTAGCCCGGCGTCGAGCGCCTGCTGCAGCTTCGGGAAGGTCGACTCCGGTCGCCACATCTGCCCTTCGAAGATGAGCTTGGCGTCGTCCGGGAGCTTCCCTTGGACAAGCACGCTGGTGGTCTTGCCGGCGCCCGGAATCCCGGTCAGGAAAATCGCCCTGCCCTCTTGGCCCGGCTCGCGCAGCACCCGGCGGTACAGCTCGGCGGAAAGCACCGCCGAGGCGTTGTGGACGGCGCCGTTGTACCTGGCGCGCCCTTCCCGGGACGCGGCGTACTCGGCGAAGGTCTCCTTGAACAGGTCGGCCGCGATGTAGCGCCCCCCGAAAGCTCCGTCCAGCGCGCGATAGCGGCCGACGTGCCGCTCGGTCCATGTCTCGGCCGAAGCGATCGCATCACCCTGGACCTTCATCTTGTCCGGGTCCGAGAAGACGAGGCGCTTGATCGGCTCGAGGGCCATGGATCAGCGTTCGCGGTCCCGGTCGCGGCCTGGATCGCGTGGCGCCGCTGGCGGCGGCGTTGGATCACGATCGACCGCCCTGCCCTGTTGGTGCGCCTCGAGCAACGGGGCGAGCTCGCGCTGGAGCCGATGCCGCTCAGTCTCGAGCGGCGGCAGGCTTTTCAGGAACTGCTGCAGCTGGGCGGCCGCGGCGCGCGATGTTTCATCCCGCGCCTTGGCCAAGTCGCCGGCGACCTCAACGTAGGCTCGGCGGACCGTCTTCTGGCGCTCGCGGATGGCTGCCTCCCACGGGGTCGGCAGCCGCTTTTGTGGGGCGGTCAGGTCGCGCAGCGCCTCCTCGATCTTGGCCTTGTACACGGTCGAACGCTCCTCCCGAACCAAGTGGCGCATGGCCTGCGTCTGCGGCTTCTGCACCACTCCCCTGGCCCGCCGGGGCGTGGCCTCGGCCTCGACGCCCTGATCCCGCAGTTTCGCCGCGAAAGTCTCGCGCCATTCCTGCAGGTCGGCCTTGGTCCGCTTGAGCCAGCTCAGGTCGTAGCCCTGCGCCTTGACCGCCAGGTGGACGTGCGGCTGCTTGGTGTCGGTGTGCAGGGCGAGCAGGTATTGGTGGTTGTCGGCGAAGGCCTCCTGGGCGAAGCCTCGCGCCGCCTGCAGGACTGCCTGGTCGTCGGTTCCCTCGGGCATCGAAAGGACGATGTTGACGGTCTGCGCCCTCCTTCGCTCGCTGTTTCCGGGGGTCTGGAAGCCCCATTCCTTGAAGATCTCCTTGACCTCCTCGAGGCCCTCGATCTTCTCGCCGCGCTCGTTCTCGGCCTTGAGCTTGCCGTTGCGGGTGATGTACGTCAGGTGCGCCAGGCTGTGCGCCCTGCTCTTCCCGCTGCCGCTGACCTTGACGACGACCTCGGGCGCCCTCTTGGCGATCCTGGTGAGCTTGCCGGCGTAGGTGCGGATCGCGAGGGGCCGGCCCCGCTTCGGGCGGACTGGCCCTTCCAGGGCGAGGCCCAGCTGGGGCACTCGCAGGGGGTTGATGCTCGGCAGGCTCACCGCGGACTCCAGCGCGCGGCGGAGGCACTGCACAGTGCCGTGACGCGCTCGGTGTGTGCGGCGATGGTGGCCTTCAATGTCGCCAGCTCGTCAACGAGCGCCCTGCTCCGCCTGAGCCCGCCGGCCTGCTGCAGGTCGAGGTTCACGGCATGGGCGATCTGGTTGACGTTACGGCCGATGGCACTGAGCTCACGATTGGACTCGTACAGGATCTGCAGGGCTTCGGGGCTGAACTGCGGGACGTCGGGGGCGATCTGGGCTCTGGCGAGCGCCACGAGCCAGTCGCGGACGCTGCCGAAGTCCTGGGCGCGGGGCTCGATCTCGGCCAACTCCTCTTTCGAGAAGCGAACGGTGATGCGCTCGGAACGGATCTCGGGCTGCTTCGGGATCTCGAGCTCGGACGGCTCGACGTGTGTCGCCTTCACGACCTGGTCGACGATCGCTCTCAGCGCCACCGGCGAGGACACGCCGGCGGCGCTGGCGTAGCGGGCGAAGGCGTCCTTGAATCCCGGGCTGACCCGGGCGATGAGAACCGGCTGGACGCCCTCCTCGTCGATCGCCTTTCGGCGACGACGCTCCCAGAGGTGGTAGTCACCACGGCGCTCGGAATTCGGGTCGTAGTCGTCGGCGGTGTAGCCGGCTCGGCTCATGGCGTGGTGGGCAACGAGGCGGAGGCCGAC
>JANXXR010000559.1 GCA_025350525.1 Deltaproteobacteria bacterium | reverse complement strand
CCGTCTGCTCCTGACCCGCCCGGCCCGTCTCGGATTCGCGGTTTTTCCGCATCCCGTTTCGGCGCCGCCTCTGGCGCGAAGGAGCAAGTCGCCGTGCCTGCCTCGCCGCTCTACCCTGTCTTCCTTCACCTGCGCTCGCGTCCCGTGCTGCTGGTCGGCGGCGGAAACGTCGCCGCCAGCAAGCTCCCGGCCCTGCTCGAGGCGGGAGCGCAGGTCACCGTGGTGGCGCCGGAGATCGGCAGCGCGCTGCTGCAGCCCGGCGTGCGCTATGCGCCGCGGGCCTTCGCTCCGTCGGACCTCGACGGGAAGTTCTTCGCCGTCGCCGCCGCGCCGCCCGCGGTGAACCGGCAGGTGGCCGACGCGGCGGAAGTGCGCGGCATCTTCGTCAACGCGGTGGACGACAAGGGCTCCGCCAGCGCGTACCTGGGCGGCGTCATCCGCAAGGGCTTCGTCACGGTGGCCCTCTCGACCGATGGCAGTGCGCCCGCGCTGGCGGGCCTCTTGCGCGAAGCGCTCGAGGCCGCGCTGCCCGACGATCTCGACCAGTGGGTCGAGGCCGCCGTGCGGCTGCGCGGCAGGTGGCGCGCCGAACACGTCCCCATGAAAGAGCGCAGGCCGCTGCTCTTGCGCGCCCTCCAGGAGATCTACCGATGACCGGCATCCTCTCGCTCGACTCCAGGCGCAGCCGCACCGCGCTCCCGGCGCAGCGCGGGTTCGTCTCCCTGGTGGGGGCAGGCCCCGGCGATCCGGAGCTGCTCACCGTTCGCGCGGTGCAGCGGCTCCAGCAAGCGGACCTGGTCCTGTACGACGCTCTGGTCGATCTCGCGGCGCTGCAGCACGCGCCGCAGGCCCGCTGGGCGTACGTCGGCAAGCGCGCCGGACGGCACTCCATCGCGCAGGAGACCATCGAGCGCGTGCTCATCCGCCGGGCGCGGCGCGGCGAGCGCGTCGTCCGCCTCAAGAGCGGCGACCCGTTCGTCTTCGGCCGCGGCGGCGAGGAGGCCCTGGCGCTGGCGGCAGCGGGGGTGCCCTTCGAGATCGTCCCCGGCGTGAGCGCAGCCGTGGCCGGCCCCGCGCTGAGCGGGATTCCGGTGACCCACCGCGGGCTCTCCTCTGCCTTCCTCGTCGTCTCGGGCCACGCCGAGAGCGCATACGCTCCCGTGCTCGGCTCGCTTGCGCCGGGCTCGGCCACCGTCGTCGTGCTGATGGGCCTCGCCTCGCGCGCCAGGCTTTCGGCCCTCCTGCTCTCGCGGGGATGGTCCGCGGCGACGCCTGCCGCCGTGATCCTCTCGGCCGCGACGGCGCAGAGCCACACCTGGCGCGGCACGCTGGCCACGCTGGGCGCGCAGGCGCTGCCCGACACGGAGGCGCCGGGCCTGCTGGTGATCGGCGCCGCCGTCTCGGTGGCGGCGCAACTGGAAGAGCTGTCGAAGCAGTCACTCACGCAGCATGCAACAGGGGTCTGACAATGCCGCTCCTCGACTCGACCACTGCCGGCCCAGCCCGCCTCGGCTTCTCCGACGAGAAGGACCTCGACGCCTTCGTCGACAAGCTCGGCCAGTTCGAGCGCGGCGAGCTCGCGCCCGACGGCTGGAAGGCCTTCCGCCTCGTCAACGGCGTCTACAGCCAGCGCCAGGAGGAGGCGATGATGGTGCGGGTCAAGATCCCGCAGGGTCTCCTCACCTCGGCCCAGCTGCGCGTGCTGGGCGAGGTGGCGCAGCGCTGGTCCACCGGGCGCGGCCACCTCACCACCCGGCAGAACGTGCAGTTTCATTTCATCAAGCTGCCCGACACCGCGACCGTCGTCGCCGCCCTCGGGGCCGCCGGCCTGACCACGCGGGAGGCCTGCGGCAACGCCGTCCGCAACGTCACCACTTGCCCCTTCGCCGGCGCCTCGGCGCTGGAGCCGTTCGACGCCACGCCGTACGCCGAGGCGGTGACCCGCTACCTCTTGCGCGGCCCGCTCTCGTCGTCGCTGCCGCGCAAATTCAAGATCGCCTTCGGCGGCTGCTGCGGCACGGACTGCGTGGGCGCGTCGTTCAACGACATCGGACTCTTGGCGCGCGCGCGGGATGGCAAGTCCGGCTTCCGCGTCACCCTGGCGGGCGGCCTCTCGACGCTGCGCCGCGCGGGCATCCTCGCCCACGAGTTCGCTCCGGCGGAGGAGGTCCTCGAGATCGCCGAGGCGGTAATCCGCGTCTTCAACCGCGCTGGCAACCGGAAGCGGAGGGACAAGGCGAGGCTGAAGTTCGTGGTGGAGGCGATGGGAGCGGAGAGGTTTCTCGCGGCGTACAGCGAGGAGCGCGAGGTGATCCGGCGGGAGAGAAGACCTCAGACCTCAGGCCTCAGGCTTCAGGTAGAGGAGGGAAGGCCTGAGGCCTCGGGCCTCGGCTTTCAGATACAGGCGGCTCCGGCGCGGACGGTGGCGCACCCGAAGCCGCGGTCGGTGCGGCCCGGGCTCGCCGGCTGGATGGCCACCAACGTCCGGGCGCAGCGCGGGCCCGACTACGCGGCCGTCACCGTACGGGTGCTGCTCGGGGATCTGACCTCGGCGCAGTTCGGGGCGCTCGCGGACATCGCCGACGAGTTCAGCGAAGAGCGGGAAGTGCGGACCACCGTCGATCAGAACCTGGTCCTCCGCTTCGTCCGGCGCGCGCACCTGGCCGCGCTGCACGCCGCCCTCGACGATGCGGGGCTCGCCGAAGCTGGCGCCGGCACCGTCAGCGATGTCACCAGCTGCCCGGGCGCCTTCTCCTGCCGCCTCGCTGTCACCCAGTCGCGCGGCATGGCCCGCGAGCTGGGGACCGCGCTGCACGAGGTCGCGGCCGACGGCCTGCACATCAAGATCTCCGGCTGCCCCAACGGCTGCGGCCAGCACTACGTCGCCGGCATCGGGCTGCAGGGCTCGGTGCGCAAGATCGGCGGGCGCCCGGTGCCGCAGTACCACCTCTACCTGGGCGGCGGGTTCGGCGCGGAGACGGCCTCGTTCGGACGGCTCTCCGCCAAGCTGCCGGCGCGGCGCGTCCCCGAAGCGGTGAAGCGGCTGATCGCGCTCGCCGATGCGGAGAAGGCGCCGGGCGAAGCCTATGAGTCGTTCCTCGCCCGCCTTCCCGCGGCGCGCGTCTCGGCGCTGCTGCAGGATCTCGAGGAGCTGCTGGCGCCGGAGCCGCAGGACTTCGTCGACCTCGACGAGCAGAAGGCGTTCGCGGTGGAGCTGTCCGAAGGCGAGTGCGCCTCGTGAGCGCCGCGCCGCACGAAGCCCTGGCCGGCGCCACCGCCGACGAAGTGCTCGCCTGGGCCGACCGGACTTTTGGCAAAAGCGCCGCCATTGCCTCGAGCTTCGGCGTCGAGGACGTGGTGCTCATCGATCTGGCGCAGAGGCACGCCCCGCGCCTTCCCATCTTCACCCTCGACACCGGCCGCCTCCCTCCGGAGACGTACGACGTGATGGAAGAAGTGCGCCGCCGCTACGGCGTCGCCATCCTCGCCTACGCCCCCGAGCGCGCCGCCGTCGAGGAGCTGGAGCGCACCAAGGGCTTCTTCTCCTTCCGCCGCAGCATCGACGAGCGCAGGGAGTGCTGCGGCCTGCGCAAGCTCGAGCCGCTCCGGCGGGCGCTCCTGGGCAAGTCCGCCTGGGTCACCGGCCTGCGCCGCGAGCAGTCCGTCACCCGCACCGGCGTCGAGGTCGTCGAGACCGACGCCGCGCCCGGCGGCATCCTCAAGCTGAACCCGCTCGCCGCCTGGAGCGAGGCCGACGTCTGGCGCTACGCCCGCGAGCACGCCCTGCCCGTCAACGCGCTGCACGCCCGCGGCTACCCGTCGATCGGCTGCGCGCCCTGCACCCGCGCCGTCGCCCCCGGCGAGGACGTCCGTGCCGGCCGCTGGTGGTGGGAATCCCCCGAGCACAAGGAGTGCGGCCTGCACGGAAGAGGCGGTCGCTGAGGTGCACACCGGAGACCTCGCCATCGTCCTCGTCGCGCTGGCCGCCGCTGCGGTGACCGGCGGCATCGGCTACGGCTTCTCGTCGATCACGGTGCCGGCGGCGCTGCTCGTTTACACCGGCCGCGTGCTCAACCCGGCGCTGGTGCTGCTCGAGGTGTTCATCAACTCCCTGGCGCTGGTGGCCAACCGCCGCTCGCTGCGGGTCGCGTCGCGCCGGGTGCTGCCGCTCTTGCCGGGCCTGCTCCCGGGAGTGATCGTGGGCAGCCTCGCGCTGGCCTTCGTCGACAGCGGCCTGTTGCGCATCGCCACCTTCGCGCTGCTCTTGCCGCTGATCCTCCTGCAGTCCGCCGGGCTGCGCCGGCCCATCGTCAATGAGCGCGCGGTGGGGCTGCCCTTCGGCTTTTCCCTCGGCGCGCTCTACGGGGCGACCACCATCTCCGGCCCGCCGCTGGCGCTCTTCTTGAGCAACCAGGGCCTGAGCAAGAACGAGTTCCGCGCCGCGCTGGGCCTCTTCCGCCTCATCGAGTCGGCCTGCACGGTCGCCACCTATCTGATGCTGGGCATCTTCACCCGGCCGGCGCTGCTCCTCTCGGCCAGCCTCGCGCCGGCGGTGCTTCTGGGCCTGCCGCTCGGCTACCTCTTGCTGCGGCGGATCGCGGCCGAGCCCTTCCGCCGCGCCTGCATGGCCCTCGACGCGCTGCTGGTCGCCTTCGGCCTCGCCTTCCTCCTCGTCGAGCGGCACTTGGTCCCCGCACCGGTCGCCTGGGCGGGGCTGGCCGCGGTGGTCGCCGTCGAGGCCGTCATCCTCCTGGCGCTCGCGCCCGGCCGTTCACTCTCCGGAGAAGCCCGATGACCCACGCCAAGGACATCCTCAGCCCCCGGCTCTCGCACCTGCGCAAGCTCGAGGCGGAGAGCATCCACATCATCCGCGAGGTGGCGGCCGAGTTCGCGCGGCCGGTGATGCTCTACAGCATCGGCAAGGATTCGCAGGTGTTGGTGCACCTCGCCCGCAAGGCCTTCCACCCGGCGCCTCTGCCCTTCCCGCTCCTGCACATCGACACCACCTGGAAGTTTCGCGAGATGTACGCCTTCCGCGACGAATACACCCGCGCGCACGGGCTTCGCCTCCTGGTGCACAAGAACGAGCGCGCCATCGCCGAGGGAGTGAACCCGTTCGACCACGGCAGCCAGAAGTACACGCTCCTCATGAAGACGCAGGCGCTCCTCGAAGCGCTGACGCAGGGCGGGTTCGACGCGGCCTTTGGCGGCGCCCGGCGCGACGAGGAGAAGTCGCGGGCCAAGGAGCGCGTCTTCTCCTTCCGCGACCGGCAGGGCCAGTGGGACCCGCGAAACCAGCGGCCCGAACTGTGGAGCCTGTTCAACCCGCGCCTCGACAAGGGCGAGTCGATCCGCGCCTTCCCGCTCTCGAACTGGAGCGAGTTCGACGTCTGGCAATACGTACAGCAGGAGCGCATCCCCCTGGTGCCGCTCTACTTCGCCAAGGAGCGGCCGGTGGTCGAGCGCGACGGCAACCTGATCGTGGTGGACGACGGCCGCTTCCGCCTCAAAGCCGGAGAGAAGCCGCGCCTGCGGCAGGTCCGCTTCCGCACGCTGGGCTGCTATCCGCTCAGCGGCGCCATCGCTTCGGCGGCGACCTCCGTCGAGGAGATCCTGGGCGAGATGCTCACCGGCCGCCAGTCGGAGCGGCAGGGGCGGATGATCGATCACGACGAGGAAGGCTCGATGGAGACCAAGAAGCGCGAGGGCTATTTCTAATGAGCGCAGTCACCGGGACGCTGGCCGAGACGCTGCACCTGCGCGCCGCCAAGGAGCTGGTGCGGCTGGTCATCATCGGCTCGGTGGACGACGGCAAGTCCACCCTGATCGGCCGGCTCCTCTACGAGACGGGCGCCCTCTACGATGACCAGATCGAGCAGGCGCGCCGGGCCACCAGGAACGGCGACCCGATCGACTTCTCCCTCTTCACCGACGGCCTCAAGGCCGAGCGCGAGCAGGGCATCACCATCGACGTCGCCTACCGCTACTTCGAGACCGAGCGGCGCAAGTTCATCCTCGCCGACACGCCCGGCCACGCGCAGTACACCCGCAACATGGCCACCGGCGCCTCCACCGCCGACGCTGCCATCATCCTGGTGGACGCGCGGCTGGGCGTCCTGCCTCAGACGCGCAGGCACGCCACCATCGCGGCGCTGCTCGGCATCCGGCGGCTGGCGGTGGCGGTCAACAAGATGGACCTGGTGGGCTTCGACAAAGGCGTCTTCGGCGCCGTCTCGCGGGAGCTGCAGGAGTTCGCGGGGCGCCTGGGCTTCGAAAGCGTTTCGCTCTTTCCGGTCAGCGCGCGGCACGGCGACAACGTCGCGCAGGCCAGCTCCCGCACGCCCTGGCACCAGGGCGGCACCGTCCTCGGCTTCCTCGAGAGCGTCGAGCCGCCGCTGGAAGATGCGCAGGCGCCCTTCCGCTTTCCGGTGCAGCTGGTCCTGCGGCCGCACCTCGACTACCGGGGCCTCGCGGGGCAGATCGCCTCGGGGACAGTGGCGGTGGGCGATGCGCTCATCGTGCTGCCCTCGGGAGTGCGCACCACCGTGCGCGCCATCGACTCCTTCGAGGGTCCGCTGCAGCGCGCCTTCGCGCCCATGTCGGTGGTCCTCCAGCTCGCCGACGAGGTGGACGCGAGCCGCGGCGACCTGCTGGCCCGGCCCGCCGAGGCGCCGGCCGCCCGCACCCGGCTGCTGGCCACCGCGGTGTGGCTCGCCGAGCGGCCGCTCGATCCACAGCGCGCGTACCTGCTCAAGCACACCACCCGCACGGTGCCGGCCCGCATCGCGGCGGTGCGGGCGCGGCTCGACCCGGAGACGCTCCAGGAGGAGCCGGCCGCGACGCTCCGGCTCAACGAGATCGGACGCATCGCCGTCCACTGCGCGCGGCCCATCCTCGGCGATGCCTACGCGGACAACCGCGTCACCGGGGCCTTCATCCTCATCGACGCGCTCACCAACGAGACGGTGGCGGCGGCGACGCTTCTGGCGCAGGGAGAGGAGGAGCCGTCCGCCGAACGCCCGCGGATCGTCCGTATCGAGGCCGGCGACGAGAATCTCCTGCAGGCGCACGAGGTCGAGCGCTTCCTCACTGCCGCAGGCCGGCTGGCCGCGGTGGTGCGCAGCCCCGAGGCCGCGCTCGCCTGCGCCGGCGCCGGGGTCTTCGCCGTCTACCTGGCCGCGGCAGGCGATGCCCCGATCCCGGGCGCGCTTACCATCAGCGCAGGATCGAGGGACTGGCGCGAGCTGTTGGCGGCGGCGGAGCCTTCTGCGATCGGATAGGCTCCCCGCGTGCGCGTCGCCGTCACGGGAGGCTCGGGACAGCTGGGGACGCTGGTCTTGCGGCAACTCGCCGAGACGCGGGCGGTGAAGGAGATCGTCGCTCTCGACCGGCGGCCGCCGCTGATCGTCTCCGGCAAGCTGCGCCCCATCGTCGCCGACGTGCGCGACCCTGGCCTCGCGCAACATTTCCAGGGTTGCGATGCGCTCATCCACCTCGCCTTCCTGGTGGCCAAGCGCGGGCGGCGCGAATGGCAGGACGACGTCAACGTGCGCGGCAGCGCCAACGTCTTCGACCAGGCGCTGCAGGCGGGCGTGCGGCGCATTCTCTACGCGTCGTCGGTGGCGGCGTACGGCGTCGTGCCCGGGCTGCCGGTGCCGGTGGTGGAGACGACGACGCGCACCCGGCAAGAAAGCTTCTGGTACTCCTGCGCCAAGTTCGACGTGGAGGCGCGGCTCGATCAGCTGGAGGCTGCGCATCCGGATCTCTCGGTTTTGCGCCTGCGGCCCGCGATCCTCATCGGCCGAAGGATGGAGCACCAGCTGGGCGGGGCCATGCGCGCCGGCTACTTTCCCGACGGCGGATCGATGCCGCTGGTCTGGGACGAGGACGTCGCCGACGCCTTCCTCCTGGCGCTCGAGTCCGGCGCGCGGGGCGCCTTCAACCTGGCGGCGGAGGAGCCGCTCTCCTCCCGCGAGCTCGCCCGCGCCGGCGGCCTGCGGTATCTGCGGCTCCCGCGCGCTCCGCTGCGCCTCTTCGAGAAGCTGGTCTCTGGCCTGCGCCTCCTGCCGCCGGCGGATCCCGGCTGGCTGGCCGTGGCGGATTTCCCGCTGGTGTATTCATCGGCGAAGGCGCGCGCGGAGCTGGGCTGGAAGCCGCGCTGTCCGACCGCCCGCGAGGTGATGCGCTACGCCGCCGAGAACGTGCCGCGCCGCCTCGACCGCCGCATCGCCGTCTTCGCGCGGGTGGTGGACAGCACCTCGCGCAGGGCGCCGCCGCGGGCGGACTTGAGCGGCTGCGAGGCTGTCGTCCACCTCGACCTGACCGGACCCGGCGGCGGCGACTTCACCCTGCGCGCGCACGACGGCAGGGTGCGGCTCCAGCGCGGCGCGCCCCGCCCGGCGCAGGCCACCGTCACCCTGAAGGCGGCCACGCTGCTCGACCTCCTGGCGGGACGCTCCGACCTCGCGGGCGCGCAACTCTCGGGCCGGCTGCGCGTCGATGGCCAGGCGCTCGCGGGAATGCTGGTCTCGGGACTGGTCGAATCGTTCCGCGCCGCCTCCAGGCTGCCCGGCCTGCGCGGCCTCTTCGCGCGGCGGCTGGCGCGGCGGATGGCGGGATGAAGAGGTCCAGGTTTCAAGCCGCACGCTTCAGGTCAACTTGACAGCATGACAGCGTCCAGATAGATTGCTGTCATGCTGAGTCTCGAGCAGCTCTCCAGCGAAGTTGCGGCAGCCCTGGCGGAGCGCGGCCTCCTGGGCGCGGCGCCCGATGCGCGCGTCTCGGCAGCGCCCGACGCCCGCACCGTCCGCTACTACACGACCCTCGGGCTGCTCGACCGCCCGGCCATCGAGAACCGGCAGGCGCGCTACGGCCAGCGGCACCTCTTGCAGCTGCTCGCCATCAAGGTGCTGCAGGCGCTGGACCTGCCGCTCGCGCAGATCCAGGAGCTGATGTACGGCCGCAGCGACCAGGAGCTGGAGCAGCTCATCGAGACGCTGCCGCAAGAGACCGAGCCGGTGCTGCCGGCGTTGAGCTTCCGCGAGGTCGTGCTCGAGCCGGGTCTCCGGCTGGTCGCGGAAGACGGATGGGCGCCGCGGGACGAGGCGGCGCTCGAGCAGCGCATTCGCGCGGGGATCCGCGCGCTCAAAGGTGGAGGCAGGACATGACGATCGCGATCCCGCTGGTGGACATTCCGCAGGGCAAGCCGCGCTTTCTGGGCGCCTTGAAGAGCAACAAGGCCGCGCTTCCGCTCGCCTCGGTGGCGCTGCGGGCCAGGGTGATCGATCGCATCGCCGAGGTCACGGTGGAGCAGAAGTTCCACAACCCGCTCACCGAGGTGATCGAGGCCGTCTACATCTTCCCTCTCGGCGGCGGCTGCGCGGTGAGCCGCTTCGAGATGCAGATCGGCGCGCGCACGCTGCAGGCCCGCATCGAGGAGCGCGGCGAGGCGCGGCGGCAGTACGCCGAGGCGCTCGACCAGGGACAGCGGGCGGCGCTGCTCGAGCAGGAGCGCGACGACGTCTTCACGGTGCAGGCCGGCAACGTCGCGCCGGGCGACGAGGTGACGGTGCGGCTGACCCATTCGGAGCGGCTGCCGTTCTTCGAGGACGGGCGCAGCGAGCTGCGTCTGCCGCTGGTGGTCGCG
>JANXXR010000483.1 GCA_025350525.1 Deltaproteobacteria bacterium | reverse complement strand
TCCCTGCGCGGCCGCGGCCGCGGCATCCGTCCTGCGCCCCAACCGCGCGTAGACGACGGCCAGGTCCGCGTAGCCGTCGATGAGCTGCGGGTCCGACGCGAGCGCCGTCTTGAGCATGCCCAGCGCGACCTCGGCCTGGCCCATCGCCAGGCGGACCATCGCCTGGTAGGCCATCGCCTGCGGGTTCCCCGGAGATTTATCCAAGACGATCTTGGTCTCGTTCCACACGGCCATGTACTCCCGGCGGCCGAGGTGCACGCGCGCCAGGGCCAGGTGCGCCTCGAGGTCGTCGGGGTTGCGCGCGAGCGCCGCCTTGATCTCCGCCTCCTCGGGATCGGCGTCCGGGGTGGCGGCGCTGCCGGCCGGCTTCTCGCGCGGCGGCAGGTTGCCGGTGACGGAGTCGCCGGCCTCGCGCGGCTTCGCCGCCTGGAACACGAGGAAGCCGAGGAGCAAGAGGCCGGTCGCGCTGCCGGTGCCCCAGAGAAAACCTCGCCGGCTGGCGCGTCGCACTTCCTCGGGATCGCGCTGTCCGGAGCTCTGGGCGGCTGTTTTCGGCTGCGGTTTCTCGTCCACTGAATCACCTCGTTCGCCGAGCGCCAGAAGCACCCGCGCGGCCTCAAGCTCCAGAGCGTAGCGCTCGCTTGCGAGCTGCTCCGGCGTTCGCTTGCTGGCCGTGTCTTCCAGCTCGCGAAGCTGGCGCACCAGCGCGTCGCGCTTGCCGATCAAGTCGCGCACGTGGATCGGGACGCCTTTCCGCACCGGCGCCCTCGGCCGTGGGCCTGCAAGCACGCGCCACACCACCGCTCCGCCCAGGACGATGCCCCCGACAAGCACGGCGAGAGCAGGGATCCAGTCGACGCCGTCGGCGATGTTCATGGCGAGGAAGAAGAAGCGTCTTTCGGGGGAACGCCGTCGGGCCAGCCGTAGGCGAGTTTTCGCACCTGGCGGACGCAGGCGGCCAGGCGAGGATCGTCCGGCAGCGTGTCGCGCGCAGGCAAGTGGGCGGCAGTATCGAGCTGAGCCGTCCCGCGGTGCTGGCGCCTCAGCGCCCAGGCCACGACTCCCGCTCCTCCGACCAGACCGGCAACCGGCCCGAACCACACCAGCCAGTTGACGCCGCGCAAGGGCGGCTCGAGGCGCACGAACTCGCCGTACGAGCGCTCGAAGTAGGCGAGGATTTGCTCCTGGTCGTAGCCCTCGGCCAGCTTGTCGCGCACCTCGGCTTTCATGTTGCGCGCCATGGTCGCGGGCGAATCCGCGACCGAGAGCCCCTGGCAAACCGGGCAGCGCAGCAAAGCGCCGATGTCATCGGTGCGCGCGTCGAGCGCGGGTCCGGAGAGTGCCTGACCCCTGGGCGCGCCGATTCCGGAATCGGGCGCGGACGCCGGCACCGCGTCCTTTGCTGCAGCCGACGCGAGCGTCAGCAGCGAGAGCGCCGCGTTGGCGAGGAGTGTCACGGCCCGCCCTCCGCGCTCGCGATCAGCGCCGCGATGCGATCGCGGTCGAGGGGACCCACGAACTTCTCCACGATGCGTCCCTTGCCATCGATGAAGAAGGTTTCGGGCACCCCGAACACGCCGTAGGCGATGGCCGCCCTGCCGTCGGGATCCAGGAGCGAGGGATACGCGCTCGGGTGCTGCTCGAGGAACGAAAGGACCCTGGGCGCTTCGTCCTCGTAGACGACGCCGAGGAACTGAACACCGCGGAAGGTTTGCGCCGCTGCCACCAGCGCCGCGTGCTCCTCGAAGCAGGGCACGCACCAGGTCGCCCAGAAATTGATGACGACGGTGCGGCCGCGCAGGGAATCGAGCGTCACCGGAGTCCCTCCACCGGTGGGAACCAGCGAGAAGGCGGGCGCGGGCTGGCCGACGAGCGGCGAGCGCACCGAATGCGGATCGCGACCGAGGTTGAGAATGAGGACGGCGACGAGAGGGATGGTCACGGCCGCGCCCACCAGCAGCACCCTCGCGTTGACGCGCGACGGCCGAGCGGGCGGGGCTTCGGAGCTGGACGCAGCCGGCATCATCGCAATCCCTCGACGGAGGCAGCGCCCGTCACCGGGGCCCGCACCGACACGGTCTCGGCGCGCCGGGCCGGGATCAGCGCCACCAGCCCTCCCAGGGCCATGACCGCGGTTGCGATCCAGATCCACCCCACCATGGGATTGACGAGGACCAGGAGGCCGACCGTGCCCGCGTCAGGATCGATGTTGTGCACCGACAGGTAGAGGTCCTCGGTGAGGGTCGTGCGCACCGCCGGCGTTCCGATCGGTTGGCGCTGGCTCTCGTACTGGTTCATGCTCGGGTAGAGCGTTCCCAGGCTACGCCCGTTCTTGCTAATCTCCATCTGCGCGCGCACCGACTGGCGATGGGGCTCCGAGACCGCCTCGGCCTTGACGAAGGTCAGCGCATAGGCGCCCAGGGTCGTGGTCTCTCCCGTGTTGAGCTGGACTTCCTTTGAAACGCCCATGGTGCTCGACACCGCGATGGCCACGGTGACCAGCATGGCGCCGGAATGAACGATGTACGCGCCCAGCCGCCGCCGTCCGCGGCGCTGCGACTGCACGAAGGCGGTGACGAAATCCTCTCGCTGGCCGCGCATCCGCTGCCGCACCGGGAGCAGGATCTCCGAGAGTGTCACCTGCGCCGTGAAGCCGCCGAAGAAGAGCGCGAGCAGCGTCCATGGATGACGGACGCCCAGCACGAAGCCGACGCCCGCGAGCACCGACGCGCCGATGAGGGGCGGCAAGAGCGCGCTTCGCACCTGCTCCCCGGTGGCGCGTCCCCAGGGGAGCGCCGGCCCGACTCCCATGACGAAGAGGAGGGCGAGTCCGATGGGCACCGCCATCCTGTCGAAGTAGGGCCGGCCGACGCTCATCTGCACGCCGCGCGCGGCTTCCACCAGCAGCGGGAACACCGTCCCCAGGAGCACGGTGAAGGTGAACAGCACGAAGAGCAGGTTCTGCACGAGGAACATGACGTCGCGGGAGACGCCGGTCTCGAGGCGGCCCTCGGCGGCCAGCGTGTCGACGCGCAGGGCGAGCAGCACCACCGTGAAGAGGAGAGCCGCGGCGAAGAACACGAGGATGGTCGGCCCGATCGCGCTCTGGGTGAAGGAGTGCACGGAGTTGAAGACGCCCGAGCGGGTCATGAACGTGCCGAGGATGGTGAGCAGGTACGTGGCAATCACCAGCGTGACAGTCCAGCCTTTGAGGACGCCCTTGCGCTCGACGAGCAACGCGGAGTGGAGCGCCGCCGTGGCCGTGAGTCACGGCAGGAACGAAGCGTTCTCGACAGGGTCCCACGCCCAGTAGCCGCCCCAGCCCAGCACCTCGTACGCCCACCAACCGCCCAGCACGATGGCCATGGTCAGGAAGATCCAGGGCACGAGGAGAAAATTGCGCAGCGGCCGGATGAAGTCGTTGCCGAGCCGGCCGGTCAGGAGCGCGGCGCAGGCAAGGCCGAAGGGGATGGTCATCCCCACGTATCCCGAATAGAGGCAGGGCGGGTGGATGACCATGAGGTAATGGTTCTGCAGCAGCGCGTTGGGGCCGGGCCCGTCGAGCGCCGGGTTGAGCACGGTCGCGAAGGGTTGCGCCGGGCCCGCGAGAAGGAAGCTGAAGAAGGCGCCGCAAGCCAGCCAGACTCCGGCCGCGTACGGCATGTACTCGGGATACTTGGTGCGGTTCTGCCAGGTCGCGACCGCGATGTACGCGCCCATGACCAGGCCCCAGAAGAGGATCGATCCTTCGAGGGACGACCAGAGGCTCACGATCGAAACCCAGGTCGGCACCGAGCGCGAGCCCACGTGCGCGACGTAGCTCACGCTGAAGTCGTGGGTGAGGAGCGCGTACTCCATGATCAGGTTGGCGAGCGCCATCAGCCCGGCGAAGGCGTAGGCGAGACGGCGCGTCCAGGCCCAGCCGAGGATGCTCGGGCGCGCGCCGGTTGCGAAACCGACCAGCGAGCCCGCGCTGGCGACGAGGAGTGCCAGGAGGATGGCGGTGCGGCCGAGGAGTGGGATCATAGGCTCCGACTGCCGCTCAGGGATGCGGCTTGCTGGCCACTGGGGGAGATGGGGCCGACGCGTCGTCGAGTCCCACCGTGGATCGCATCAGGGTCTTGATGTCGACGTCCTTGTCCGCCGGAGCGCGATATTTGTTGTCGTGGGACACCATCAGGCGCTGGCTCTCGAAAACGCCGGCGTCGGTCATGGTGCCCTCGACGACGACGCCGATCCGATCGCGGAAGAGCTGGGGTGGCACGCCCCTCGATACCACGTGGACGGCGGCCGTTCCGTCGGTCACGTCGAACTGCAGGTTCGAAACGCCGTCGCCCAGCTTCACGGACCCGACCGCTACCTGTCCCCCGAGCCGGATGGTGGCGCCCACCGCCTTGTGTCCCGCGGCGCGCAGCTCCTTCGGCCCCCAGTAGTAGACGAGGTTCTCGCCGATGCCGCCCACGGTGATGAAGAGGAATGCGGCCGCGGCCGCGGCGAGCGCGCCAATGGCAAACCACTTCGTGCTCCCCGGCTTCAAGGCCGGGCCGCGGGAAGGAATCTCGGCGGCGCTCATGCCCTGCCCTCCTGCGCCGCTCTGGCGGCGGCGCGGCGCCTCTCGGCCGTGAAACGCAGGAAGATCGACGCGGCATACGCGCCCAGGAGGGCGGCGGTCACCAGGTAGGCCGCCACCACGAACTCCCATCCGCCCTCGACGATACCCGTCATCGTGCGCCCCCTTGAGTCCGCTCCGGCGGAGGCGCCAGCTCGCCGGCCACGCGCAGCGCTGCGAGCCGGGTGCGGAGCGCGACCAGGCCAGTCCAGAGGAAGAGGATGCCGAAGGCGTTGATTCGCAGCGGCCAATGGAATGCCTTGGAGACGGTCTCCGGCGACGATTGCGCCTGGTGCAGCGAGTTCCACCACTTCACGGAAAAGTAGACGATGGGCACGTCCACGAAGGCAATGATACAGGCCACTGCGGACCAGACCGCGCGCCGGGCCGGATCGTCGACGAACGCGCGCAGCGCGAGGATGCCGCCGAAGGCGAACACCAGGACCGCCGTGGTGGTGAGCCGCGGGTCCCAGTCCCACCACACGCCCCAGGTGGGCTTCGCCCAGATCGCTCCTTGAATGCAGAGGAGCAACGAGAGCACCACGCCCATCTCCATCGCGGCTTCCAGCCTGTGGTCCCACTTCCATGCATTGGTGAAGAGGAAGAAGAGCGCGCAGACGAATGCGAAGGTGAGCGCGAGCATGGCGTTCCAGGCCGTCGGAACGTGCACGTACATGATGCGCTGCACGTCGCCCATGAAGATTTCGGCCGGGGCCATGGCGAGTCCCCAATAGGATCCCACCAACAGGAATGCGACGCCGAGCGCGACCAGCGCCTGGGGAGTGCGGCTTTGGGCAGGCGCCGTCATCAATCCTCCACCACGCGGCCGAAGAGCAGGCCGCAAAGAGACCAGTATATGACGTCGAAGGCGATCAGCAGCATGGCCCATGCGCGCAGCTGCCCCATTGGATCACCCAGGATGAGGAGCGAAGTGGCTTTGACCGCCGCGAGCAGGACCGGAACGACGAGCGGAAAGAAGAGAAGCGGCAGGAGCGTCTGCCGGCCGCGGGCCTGTGCGGTCATGCCCGCGTAGAGCGTGCCGGGTGCGGAGAGCCCTGCCGTGCCGAGCAGGATCACGCCCAGGAGCGACAACAGGCGCAGCGTGCCGGCGTCGTAGAGCACGACCATCACCGGCACCAGCGCGATCCCCAGCATGGCGAGCTGCGCCCAGTTGGCGATGGCCTTCCCATAGTAGAGCCAGCGCGCGCCGGCCGGCAGCAGGAGCAGACCCTCGAGGGCGCCCTCTTCCATCTCGCGCTCGAAGCTCTCGGCGAGAGAGAGCGTCGAGGCGAGGAGGAGAGCCAGCCAGAGAAAGCCTCCCGCGTGCTGGCGCAGCGCGAGAGAGTCCGGACCGATCGCGAAGCTGAACAAGAGAAGGGCCGCGGCT
The DNA here is from genome assembly GCA_025350525.1 of Deltaproteobacteria bacterium. Taxonomy (GTDB): domain Bacteria; phylum Myxococcota; class Myxococcia; order Myxococcales; family 40CM-4-68-19; genus 40CM-4-68-19. The sequence goes on along the minus strand of JANXXR010000483.1, from coordinate 1,789 downwards.
CCGAAGGCGAAGATGGCCACCATCTGGACCCGGCCCCGCCACTGGAGGAGCAGGTCTTTGCGAAGCGCCGCGAGCAGCATCCTTACGCCCCCTCGGCAAAGCCGGCGCCGTCTGCGCCCTCGGGTTCGGGCATCCCGGCGATGGGACCCGCGAACCGGAGGCGGCCCGCGTCGAGAACCAGGGCGCGGTCGCACAGTCTTCGCCCGCGCTGCAGCAGATGCGTCGCCATGAGCACGGTCGCCCCCTGCCGGCGCAACCGCTGCAGGAGTCGATCCACGAGAAGGAAGCCAGGCGGATCGAGGTGGCCGTAGGGCTCGTCGAGGAGCACCAGCTCCGCCTCTTGCTGGAGGACGCGGGCGAGCGCGAGGCGCTGGCGCATGCCGGCCGAAAATGTCAGCACAGGATCGTCGGCGCGATCGGCCAGTCCGACTTCCTCGAGAAGCTCGAGCAGAGCATTCCGTCGTGAATCCCTGCCGAGGAAGCGGGCGACGATTGCCAGGTTCTCCAGCGCGCTCAGCGGCTCGTAGAGATACGTTCGGTGTCCAAGCAACGCGAGCTTGTGCCGCGCCGATTCCCGATCTCGATGCACGTCGTAGCCGAGTACGCGGACCGTACCCAGGTCGGCGCGGATGGCAGTGGCCAGCACGCGCAGGAGCGTGGATTTCCCGGAGCCGTTGCGGCCGGCGACCATCACGATGGCGCCCTCGGGCACCTCGAAGTTGACCTCGGCGAGGGCCCAGCGGCGCCCGTACCGCCGGCAGAGGCCGGCCACAGCGACGGCGTTCATCGGCGCATGTTACTCGACAAGCATTGACGATTGTTCGTCATTCACTAGGCCGCGAAAATAACACTCGGCGCCCTCTGGATCCGCGGCTCGATTTGAGTAACAACAAGGGTGGGGGCACGTAGCACAGCCATGACAAGCGGAGCACGCGCGGTCAAGAGCAGCGCTTTGGCGCGAGCAACGGCTTTGCTCGTGGCGGCCGCTTGCGCAAAGAGCGCGACCGGTCCGGATCCGCCCGTTCCACCGAACACCACGCCGACTGCGCAGACGCACGGCTGGTTCCAGATCGCGTCCGGGCCACACGCGGCCTCGTGCAATACGTGCCATGGCAAATACGACACGTTCCAGCACTTCGATTGCCTCTCCTGCCACGCGCACGATCGGGGCCCGACCGATCGGATCCACGCCAGCATCCGGACGGGGTACAGCTTCGACAGCCAAGCCTGCTACTCCTGCCACAAGGACGCCGACGGCGGCCGGCAGGTCTTCGACCACGCGGGAGTCGTCGCGAACTGCGCCGAATGTCACGATGCCGGCGCCTCGTTCGCGGCGCTGCCGGTCGCGGGCTTCACGCATCCTTCCCAGGGAGGAGCCGACTGCGTCGCTTGCCACGTGACAGGCTCGTGGCTGTCCGCGCGCGGCCCGGCCGGTGCGAGTGCAGATCCGACGCAGGCGGTGATGGTAACCGGAGGAATCCCGACCTATTCGGGGACGTCGATCGTCAGCATCGCGCCGCGGGCGGAGACGCTGCCGATGCAGATGGTGCACAGCTCCACGCAAGTACCGACGACGATCGCGTCGAGCTGCTCGAGCTGTCATGCCGGCGCGGCGAGCGAGGCGTACTATCCGGGGACGTTCCACGCATCGCTGGCCCGCCTCAGCCTCCCGCAGCCGACGGCATGCTTCGACTGCCACGCCACAGCTGCGCCCGTGGGTTTCGTCGGACCGCTCGCGACGAGTCCGGCGCGGACTCCGCCCTCTTCCGAGATGAAACACGACGCGGTG